>JBDSKP010000201.1:0-6901 GCA_039916925.1 Duganella sp. | reverse complement strand
AGCCGATGCCGCGCTCCAGCGACGCCAGCGTCCACGTGGTCGACGCCGGCAGATACACGCCGCTGACGCGCACGCGCCGGTACTCGTCGTCTTCGGCGCTCAGCCGTGGCCACTCGGCGACGCCCGGCGCCGCCACCGGCGCGGCGTGCACGCGCCGCTCGACCCGCTCGATCAGCGCCAGCTTCCATTGCAACCTGAATATTTGCCATGTTCCCAAAGCAAAAAACCCTGCGACCATCAACCCGGCCACGAGGGCCAGGCTGACGCGCAGGGCGCGGGAACGTTGGCGCGATGCGCCAGCCGTCATTTCATGTCGTGCATGTCGTGCACATCCGTACCCATCGAAGGCATCATGTTCAGGTTCATATGGTACATGACCCAGATCGAACCGGCCAACACGATCACCAGCAGCACCAGCGTGAACATCGTGGCCAGCAGCGACCAGCCGCCTTCAGCCTTGCCGTTCATGTGCAGGAAGTAGACCATGTGCACCACCACCTGGACGGCGGCGAAGGCCAGGATCACGGCGGCCGTGGTGCTGGACTTGTCGAACACCTTGGCCATGACCAGCCAGAACGGAATCGCGGTCAGGATCACCGACAACACGAAGCCGATCGCGTAATCCTTCAGGCTGCCGTGGGCGCCTTCGTCGCCGTGGCCGTGATCGTCGTGACCATGGCCGTGGCCGTGGCCGGCGTGGCCGGCGTGGTTATGTGGCGCGCTCATGGCAGAACTCCCATCAGATAAACAAAGGTAAAGACACCGATCCAGATCACGTCCAGGAAGTGCCAGAACATCGACAGGCACATCAGGCGGCGCTTGTTCTCGCCGGTCAGGCCGTGCTTGCCGAGCTGGAACATCAGCGTGATCAGCCAGATCGAACCGAAGCTCACGTGCAGACCGTGGGTGCCGACCAGCGCGAAGAACGAGGTCAGGAACGCGCTGCGCTGCGGACCGGCACCGATGTGGATCAGATGCATGAACTCTTCGATCTCCAGGTACAGGAAGGCCATGCCGAACAGGCCGGTGATGCCCAGCCAGATGATGGTGGCCTTCAGGTTCTTGCGCTGCGAGGCGATCATGGCGAAGCCGTAGGTGATCGACGACATCAGCAGGAAGCCGGTGTTGATGTCGATCGTCGACAGCTCGAACAGCTCGGCGCCCGACGGGCCGCCCGCGTAATTGCGGCCGAGCACGGCGTAAGCGGCGAACAGGCCGGCGAACAGCAGGCAGTCGCTCATCAGGTAGAGCCAGAAGCCCAGCAACGTGCCGTTCTCCGGGTGGTGGTCGGCTACATAGTAGCGCGCGCTTGGGTCGTCGCTCAGGGCGGCGTTAGCGGTAATATCAGACATGGCTTTCCAGCAAACGAGTGTGCGCTTCTTCGGTACGGATGACTTCTTCCGCCTTGATGTAGAAATCGCGCTTGTAGTTAAAGGTGTGTTTGATGATGGCGGTCATCATGGCGACGAAGCCGATGATGGCGAGCGCCCACATCTGCCAGACCAGGGCGAAGCCCATCACGAACGACAGCGCCGAGATGATGAAGCCGGCCGCCGTGTTCTTCGGCATGTGGATGTCGACGAAGCCCTTGGTTGGACGCTGGTAGCCGTGCGCCTTCATGTCGGCCCAGCTGTCGCTGTCATGCACGACCGGCGTGAACGCGAAGTTGTAGTCCGGCGGTGGCGACGAGGTCGCCCACTCCAGGGTGCGGCCGCCCCACGGGTCGCCGGTGACGTCGCGCAGCTTCTCGCGGTCGCGCCAGCTGACATAGATCTGCATCAGGAACGCGCCGATACCGCCGGCGATGATCAGCGCGCCGATGGCGGCGATGACGAACCATTTTTGCAGCGACGGATCCTCGAAGTGGTTCATGCGGCGGGTGACGCCCATGAAGCCCATCACGTACAGCGGCGTGAAAGCGACCCAGAAGCCGACCAGCCAGCACCAGAAACAGACCTTGCCCCAGAATTCGTCGAGCTTGAAGCCGAACGCTTTCGGGAACCAGTAGTTCATGCCGGCGAACAGGCCGAACACCACGCCGCCGATGATGACGTTGTGGAAGTGGGCGATCAGGAACAGCGAGTTGTGCAGCACGAAGTCGGCCGGTGGCACGGCCAGCATCACGCCGGTCATGCCGCCGATGACGAAGGTCAGCATGAAGCCCACGGTCCACAGCATCGGCACGTCGAAGCGGATGCGGCCCTTGTACATCGTGAACAGCCAGTTGAAGATCTTGGCGCCGGTCGGGATCGAGATGATCATCGTCGTGATGCCGAAGAACGAGTTGACGCTGGCGCCCGAACCCATGGTGAAGAAGTGGTGCAGCCACACCAGGTACGACAGGATGGTGATGACGACGGTGGCGTACACCATCGAGGTGTAGCCGAACAGGCGCTTGGCGCTGAAGGTCGAGACGATCTCCGAGAACACGCCGAACACCGGCAGGATCAGGATGTAGACCTCGGGGTGGCCCCAGATCCAGATCAGGTTGACGTACAACATCGGGTTACCACCAAGGTCGTTGGTGAAGAAGTTGGTGCCGACCATGCGGTCCAGCGACAGCATCGCCAGGGTGATGGTCAGGATCGGGAAGGTGGCCACGATCAGGGCGTTGGTGCACAGCGCGGTCCAGGTGAACACGGGCATCTTCATCAGGTCCATGCCCGGCGCGCGCATCTTGACGATGGTGGCGATCAGGTTGACGCCGGACAGCGTGGTCCCGACCCCGGCGATCTGCAATGACCAGATATAGTAGTCAACCCCCACGTCCGGACTGGCCATGATGCCCGACAGCGGCGGGAACGCCAGCCAGCCGGTCTTGGCGAATTCGCCGACGAACAGCGACACCATCGTCAGCATGCCGCCGAAGGTGGTCATCCAGAACGAGAAGTTGTTCAGGAACGGGAACGAGACGTCGCGCGCGCCGATCTGCAGCGGCACCACGTAGTTCATCAGGCCGGTGACCAAAGGCATTGCCACGAAGAAAATCATGATCGTGCCGTGGGCCGTGAACACCTGGTCGTAATGGTGCGGCGGCAGGAAGCCGGCGTTGTCGCCGAACGCCATGGCCTGCTGGGCGCGCATCATCAGCGCGTCGGCGAAGCCGCGCAGCAGCATGATGATGCCCAGGATCATGTACATGATGCCGATGCGCTTATGGTCGATACTGGTGATCCAGTTCTTCCACAGCGGGCCCCACAGGCGGAATTTGAACATGACGGCGAGGAAGGCCAGGCCTCCCAGCGCCACCATGGCGAAGGTGCCGATCAGGATCGGCTCGTGCAGCGGGATCGATTCCCACGACAGGCGACCCAGGATCGTGTGGTGAGGTGTCAAGGTGTGTTCGGACATGGTCATTCTTTACGGATAGGTTGGGCGGTGGCGGCGACGTCGGTCTCGCAGACGTCCTTATCCAGCGCTTTGACTGCGGCCGCCGCCTTGATGCGTGTGGCGTCCTGGTGCATCAGGGTGTTCATGCAGACCGAACCCTCGACGACGCAACGGTTCAGCACGAGGTCGTACAAACCCTTGTCGACATTGCCGAAGTGCATGATCGGGTGCTTGATGGTCGGCTTGTCCAGCGCCACGTACTCGGCGCGGGTGAGCGTGCCGGCGGCCTTGGTCTTGGCGACCCAGGCGTCGAAGTCGCCCTGGTTCACGCCGTGGTACTTGAAGCGCATCTGCGAGAAACCGGCGCCGCTGTAGTTCGACGAGAAGCCGTCGTACACGCCCACCTTGTTCATCACCGCGTTCAGCTGCGTCTCCATGCCCGGCATGGTGTAGACCATCCCGGCCAGCGCGGGGATGTAAAACGCGTTCATCACCGTCGACGAGGTCATCTTGAAGCGCACCGGCACGTCGATCGGGGTCACCAGCTCGTTGACGGTGGCGATGCCCTGCTCCGGATAGATGAACATCCACTTCCAGTCCATCGCCACGACCTGGATCTCCAGCGGCTTGACGCCGGCGGCGATCGGACGGTTCTCGTCGAGGCGGCTCAGCGGACGGTACGGGTCCAGCAAGTGGGTGTAGATCCAGGTGATGGCGCCCAGCACGATGATGATCAGGAGCGGCGCGCCCCAGATCAGCAGCTCGAGCTTGGTCGAGTGATCCCAGTTCGGTTCGTATCTGGCGGAGGTATTTGACCTCCTATAGCGCCAAGCGAACAGACAGATCAAAATCATAACGGGTACGATAATCAACAGCATCAGCAATGTGGAAATAATGACAAGGTTTCCTTGCTGAGCGGCGATATCTCCGGACGGGTTCAGCACGACCGTATTGCAGCCTGCAAGCCACAACAGCGGTGCGAGGAATAGTCCACGACGAGCGATAGGAGGAATCATGCGGTAATTTACGTTACAGGATATGGATAACATGCTACTGTACCTATTACGGAATGTTCTTGCCATTGGACACTTTGTCCTAGTGGTCCGGGGACATGATCGTGATAAAAATTAATTTACATACGAGACGAGACCATGGCCAACACGACTACATTAACGGGCGTCGTCCCTGAGCATCAAACCAGCCAAGGCGCACGCAACATCAATGCCCGGGATGGGGATATTTCACCAGGCGAAATCGCCATCGGCGTGGTCATCGGCCGCGCCTCCGAATACTTCGACTTCTTCGTCTACGCGATCGCCTCGGCGTTGGTGTTCCCGTCGGTGTTCTTCCCGTACGAGAGCCGCCTGGACGGGACACTATACGCTTTCGCGATTTTCTCGCTCGCCTTTATCGCGCGGCCGCTCGGCACCGTGGCGTTCATGGCGGTGCAACACCGGTTCACCCGGGAAACCAAGCTGATGCTCGCGCTGATGGTGATGGGCGTGTCGACCGCCGGCATCGCCTTCCTGCCGGACTACGCCACGCTGGGCACCACCTCGATCGTGATCCTGTCGCTGCTGCGGGTCGGCCAGGGCATCGCCCAGGGCGGCTCGTGGGACGGCCTGCCGTCGCTGCTGGCGCTGAACGCGCCCGAGCACAAGCGCGGCTGGTACGCGATGCTCGGCCAGCTGGGCGCGCCGATCGGCTTCATGATCGCCGCCGGCCTGTTCGCCTACATGATGGCCACCCTGAGCTCGCTGGACTTCCTCGACTGGGGCTGGCGCTATCCGTTCTATGTGGCCTTCGCCATCAACGTGGTGGCGCTGTTCGCCCGCCTGCGCCTGGTGACCACGCATGAATACTCGCACCTGCTCGACGAGCGCCAGCTGGAGCCGGTCAGTGTTGTCGAATTGATCAGCAAGCAGGGCCGCAACGTCGTCATCGGCGCGCTGGCCGCGCTGGGCAGTTACGCGCTGTTCCACCTGGTGACGGTGTTCCCGCTGTCGTGGATCAGCCTGTACTCGCCGCGCGCCGTGTCCGGCTTCCTGCAGGTGCAGATGGTCGGCGTGGTATTGATGACGATCGGCATTATCATTTCGGGCCTGGTGGCCGACCGCTACGGCCGCCGCCGCACCCTGGGCACGCTGGCCATCCTGATCGCGGTCTTCAGCGCCGCCGTGCCGTACCTGATCGACCAGGGCGAAACCGGCCAGGACGTCTTCATCCTGCTGGGCTTCTCGCTGCTGGGGCTGTCCTACGGCCAGGCCGCCGGCGCCGTCACGGCCAATTTCGAACAGCGCTTCCGCTACACCGGCGCAGCGTTGACGTCGGATCTGGCGTGGCTGGTCGGCGCCGGTTTCGCGCCGCTGGTGGCGCTCGGCGTGTCGGCGCACTTCTGCCTGGCGTATGTCGGCCTGTACCTGCTGTCGGGCGCCGTGGCCTCGCTGGCCGCGCTGAGCCTGAACCGCCGGCTCGACATCCGTAATTAACAGCGACAGAAGCAACATAATAAAATGGAATAAATCCATGCTTCAGAAGGCGGGGCCGCAATCGCGGCCCCGTTTCTTTCAGAGGAGACAACATGAAAGTATGTATCGTCGGCGCCGGCGCCATTGGCGGTTTCATCGGCACCCGTCTCGCGGCCGCCGCCGCGTGCGACCTGAGCGTGCTGGCGCGCCGCGCGGCCCTCGTTTCACTCAAGGACCATGGCTGGCGGCTGCGCCAGGCCGACATCCTGACGACGGCGCCGGCCCGCGCCAGCGACAACGCGGCCGAACTGGGCCGCCAGGACGTCGTCATCGTCGCCGTCAAGGGCCAGGGCCTGACGGCCGTGGCGCGCGAGATCGGGCCGCTGATCGGCCCGGAAACGGTGATCCTGCCGGCCATGAACGGCGTGCCGTGGTGGTTCGGCCAGGGCGTGCCGGCCATCGGCGACCAGCCGCTGGCCAGCATCGATCCGGACGGCACCATCACGGCCGCCCTGCCCTACGCCCAGGTGCTCGGCTGCGTGGTGCACGCCAACACCTCGTCGCCGGAGCCGGGATTGGTCGCCCACAAGGCCGGCAACGGCCTGATCATCGGCGAGCCGGCCGGCGGCGACTCGGCGCGCGCGCGCCAGCTGGGCGCGCTGCTGGGCGGCGCCGGCTTCGACGTCACCGTCTCCGACAACATCCGCTACGACATCTGGTACAAACTGTGGGGCAACATGACGACGAACCCGGTCTCGGCCCTCACCGGCGCCACCGCCGACCGCATCCTCGACGATCCGCTGGTGGCCGAATTTTGCCGCGCGGCGATGCGCGAGGCGGCGCTGATCGGCGACCGCATCGGCTGCCACATCGACGAGACGCCGGAACAGCGCCATCTGGTCACGCGCAAGCTGGGCGCGGTCAAGACCTCGATGCTGCAGGACGCCGACGCCGGCCGCATGCTGGAACTGGACGGGCTGGTGGGCGCGGTGCGGGAAATCGGCCAGCGGCTGCGGCTGCCGACGCCCCACATCGACGCCCTGCTCGGCCTGACCCGCCTGTTCGGCCGGGTGCACGGGCTGTATCCGCACTGAGATGGCAAA
>JBDSKP010000200.1:0-3903 GCA_039916925.1 Duganella sp. | reverse complement strand
ATGTGCTTCGTCGGCTTGGCCCCATTCGACGGCAAGCACCGCATCCCTGCTGTCCGATGCTGCGGCGAGTGACTCCGTTTGTCAATTAGCCGACCCCGGCAATCGACTTCAGTTACATGCAACGACGTTTGCTACGCCCAGCTGGACCTGACATACTAAGACGGTCCGGCGCATGGACGAATTCGATGTATTTTCTATCAACGTGCAATGCGCGAAATGCCAGCCGACGGCAAACGGGGGGGTATTTTGAAAGGGAAAACGAAGCCATTGCACGCCGCCTTCGCCCCGGCGCGCCGCGCCCTCGCGCTGAGCGCCTTGGCAATGGCACTGGCGGGAGCACGTCAAGCGAGCGCGCAAGAGGGCGCCGCGCCGGCTGCCGGCGCGGGCGAATTGCCCACCGTCGTGGTGACCGCGGAAAAGAAGGTCAACAGCGAACAAAAAACCCCGATCGCGATGAGCGTCTACGGCAGGGAAGAGCTGGAATCGGCGGGTATCGGCGACCTGCGTTCGCTCAGCGCCTGGGCGCCCAATGTTCAACTTGGTGGCGGATCCCGGCCGGTCTTGACGATGCGCGGCATCTCCAGCCGCGATACCACCGAAATCGGCGACCCGTCTGTGGTGGTCGCCACGGACGACACCTACAACAATCGTACCTATGCCCTCAATGCCAGCATGTATGACATCGGCAGGGTTGAAATCCTGCGCGGTCCTCAGGGCACCTTGTATGGCCGCAACGCGAATGGAGGATTAATCCATATCATCACCAACAAGCCCACCGACAAATTGGAAGGCGATGCGTCGATCGACGTCGGCAACTATAACGCGCTGCGCCTGCACGCCGTAATGAATATCCCGCTCGGCGAGACGGTACAGATGCGCATGGCGGCGACGACGCGCTATCACCGAGGCTATTTGGACAACGGTCCATCGAGTGGCGATGACGAGGACACGCGGTCGGCAAGGGCCATGCTCGCCTTCCAGCCCAGGCGCGACCTCCAGGGCTTGCTCACCGTACAGCAAACCAGCCGCGGCGGCGTCGGCCCCGGCTACCGCAATCTGCCCTACATTTACAACGCCGACGAGACCGTGTCGCACGCGAAGCCGCAGTTTCCGGGCGACCCGCGCGTGTTTGGCGTCCCCACGCCGCAGTACCTCAAGCTGAACGACAAGCTGGTGCGCTGGAACTTCCGCTACGACCTGCCATCCGTTCAGATCAGCTATATCGGCGGCTACGACAGCATGGACTACCATGTGGCGGCCGACAGTAGCCCCGGCCCCGACAAGCCGGTCAGTTTTACGCAGAATGAATATCCGAAGACACAAAACCATGAACTGCGCATCGCCGCGGGCGACGGTGCGCGCTGGGCGTGGCAAGCCGGGCTGTACCATTTCCGGGAAAGGTCGAGTCTTTACTCCTACGAGTCCAAGCCCTTCAGCCACGGACGGTATTTGCCCACCTTCGCCTTTGAATACGATGTCGACTCCTTCTCCACGGCGCTCTTTGGGCAGGCTTCCTACAAGCTGAGCGACACACTGACGGTGACCGGCGGCGCACGCCAGACCAGGGATGAGAAAGCGCGAGACGGCTCCTTCCATTTCGCCACCAACGCCACCGAACCCCTGGCCTACCTCTACGTGCCGCAACACAGCACGGGCCGGTGGAGCAAGGCCACGTGGCATGCCGGCATCGAATGGAGTCCCAGCAAGCAGACCTTGGTCTATGGAAAATACGACACCGGCTACAAGGCCGGCGGCTTTACCGATATCAGCCCGTACGGACCGGAAAGCGTGTCGGGTTTCGAGGTGGGCAGCAAGTTGCGCTTCCTGAATAACCGGGCGCAATTGAATGTTTCCGCGTTTAGCTATGACTACAGGGGACAGCAGGTATCGGAGACGGTCAGGCTCGACAATGGCCAGACTGGCACCAACATCGTCAACGCCGGGCGAACCAGGATCTACGGCCTCGAGGGCGATCTCCACGCACGCATCAAGCGTCTCGGCAAAGTCAACTTGTCCGTGGTCTATCTGCACGCGCGCTTCGCCGACTTCCTGATCGCCGACAGCACGGGCCGCAACGTCCAGCTGGCCGGCAACCGTCCGCCGCAAAGCCCGACGCTGTCGCTTGTCCTGGGACTGGAGCGTGAATGGAATATGGGTGGCGGCGACCTGGTTGGCAACTTCAGCATGAAGTACCAGGGCGCGCAGCACTTCACCTTTTTCAACTACGCCAACGACTTGCAAAAGGCCTATGCCAGCGCCGACGTGTCGGCAAGCTACGCGCCGAACGACCGCAAGTGGCGTGTGCAATTCTATGTGCGCAACCTGGCCGACACGCTGGCCTTTACCCAGGCCGAGGAGTCGGGCTTTGCCAACTCTTATCGGTACGCCTTCGTGACGCCCCGGACCTGGGGCGTGAAGATGGCGTATTACTGGTAGCGCCTGCCGATCATTGCTTGACGTCGGCCTTGACGCGACGCACATCGTTAAATTTGATCAACATATGCTGATGCTCGGCCGGCAAACCGTCCGGCAGCAGCGGATTGCGCAGTTCGATCACCTGCCGTTCGTCCATCCTGGCAAGCCGGATGGCCTGCGCAAAATGTCGATTGAACAGGTTGTCGAAAGAACCGTCGGTAATGGCGGCTTCCAGGCCGCGGCGCAAGGCGTCGGCCAGCTGGGTCTTGTTGCGGTTGACGAAAAAGTAAGTGGCGGCAGGATAGTGTAGGGCAATATGGCGGTCGACCACCACTGCCCGGTGCACGGCGGCCTCCGGAAAGATCTCCATGATCGAGCGCGGGAAATAGTCGACCCGCCCGGCCGCCAGCATGCGGAACATCGATTCGTAGTCGGAGGTGGTCGATACCGGCAGCGCATTGGCGCGCATGATGGACGTGTCCGGCCAATCGTGGCCCTGCACGCCGCGCAGCGCAGAGAGGTCCCTGGCGTCTTTTACGCGCGCGAACAGGTCCTTGCGGCCATCCTGGACCAGCGGCAGGCGCCAGCTGTTCAAGCCCTTGTCGATCGGGATGCGCACCGCGAGCATCCTTTCCTCGCGCTCCTTGCTGGTCATGGTGGCGACGATGTCGACGCTGCCATTCTCCTTTTCGATTTCGAGCAAAACACGTTCCTGCGTCATTATGACCGGCGCGAACTTGAACTGGTACTGGGCGCCCGATTTGTCCAGCGCCAGACGCAATAAGGCCCATGGGTAGGCGTCGCGCTGGTCGTCGGCGGTTTTCGGGCGCGGCAAGGCGATCGTCGTGGCAGCAACCGGTATGACGACCAGGCAGCACGCGATCCCGAGCAAGCGCCGCAGGCACGGCAGCAAGGCGGGTAATTGTTCAATGATCACTGTCGCTCCAGGTCACGCATGGCATCCTCTCCGGCCGGGAATGGCACAGGCCATGCCGATGGTCGTTCAAGTGAGGGGGGACTGTCAATGCTTGTGATGGGGTAAAAGGAGAACCTGCCGGGTGCCCGGCCAATGGACGGGTTAGCTAACGATCCAACCGTAGAAACAAAAAACCCGCGCCTCCTTGCGGAGAACGCGGGTTTCAAGACTTCTAGTACAGCATACTACTGTGTTCTGGTGCCGCTTGCCGGAATCGAACTGGCGACCTTTTCATTACGAATGAACTGCTCTACCAACTGAGCTAAAGCGGCGAAGTCGCACATTCTAACAAATATTTCTCACCGCGCGCTAGCCCTAAACCAATAAATTTTAGCCATGCTGCAAAAATAACATTGCTTTGCGCGCGGAACGGGCTACAACCGGCCTTCTCAGCCCTGATGGTAACCCGTCACCACCGCCACTTCATCGCGCGATCCCAGGAAAACCGGCACGCGCTGGTGCAGCTTGTGCGGCTGGATTTCCATGATGCGCTGGGTGCCGTCGGTGGCCGA
>JBDSKP010000199.1:0-2829 GCA_039916925.1 Duganella sp. | reverse complement strand
CATCTTAAATGATGATATCGCTCTTCGGCGCCGCCGCTTTCGCTTCCAATTCGGCCAGACGCGTCTCCAGCGTCTCCAGTTTCGCGCGGGTTTTCGCTAAAACTTGCGTTTGAACATCAAACTCCTCGCGCGTCACCAGATCCAGTTTGGAGAACCCCTGCGTCATCATGGACTTGACGTTCTTCTCAATGTCCTTTGCTGGTGAGTTTTCGATGGCCTGGCTGATCTTGTTTTGCAGGTCGCTAAAAAAAGTGTTCATATCCATAATATTCCTTGATCTGGTGGGGTTATGGATGCACTATAAAAGTGCATCCTGGCGTCATTTTGGTGCAATGGCTAAGACTTCCGGGGCCGGCACTTTCAAATTCCCATTTTTGTCCGAGTGCGCGGGTCGTCGTGGTGCATACGGCAGCTATCTACCCAACAACAGTAGCTGGCACGCATTCTGCTAAAGAAGTAAATGAATGCCGCTCACTGCCTCGCATCATAAGGATTTTACCCGCAACCGTATTCTACGTATCTGTGACTAAGTTCAATAACTACAAGGACAAAATTATGAAAAGCATGAACCTGACCCTGATCGCAGCATTGACCGTGGCATTCGCCTCCATGAGCGCCCCGTTGGCGCAGGCACAGGACGCCGCCGCCGCGCCGGTACCGGACAACCAAATCAGCTACAACGTCGCCCTGACCAGCGATTACCGCTATCGCGGCATCTCGCAGAGCCGTCTGAAACCGGCGCTGCAGGGCGGCGTGGATTACGTCAACAATCCGACCGGCCTGTATGTCGGCACCTGGGCCTCCAGCATCAAGTGGATCAAGGACGCCGGCGGCGATGACAACGTCGAAGTCGATATCTACGGCGGCAAACGTGGCGAGATCACCAAGGATGTCAGCTACGACGTCGGCGGCCTGTATTACCTCTACCCGTCGAACGGCCTGACGCCGAGCGCCAATACCTTCGAGCTGTACGCGCAGATCGGCACCGGTCCGTTCTCGCTCAAGTATTCGCACTCGACGACCAACCTGTTCGGCTTTGCCGACAGCAAAAACAGCGGCTACGTCGACGCCCAGTACAACCAGGACGTCTACGACGGCTACACCCTGAACCTGCACGCCGGCCACCAGAAGGTCAAGAACACCAGCGCGTCCAGCTACAGCGATTACAAAGTAGGCGTGACTAAAGATTTCGGCGTGGCGACGGTGGCATTGGCGGCGGTCTTCACCAATACCGACGCTTACGTCGGAAGCGGTAAGAACCTCGGTAAAACCGGGGCTGTGCTTACTATTTCCAAAACCTTCTAAGCGAGGCCAGCATGAAAATGATTACCGCGATTATCAAGCCGTTCAAGCTCGACGAGGTCCGCGAGGCCCTGTCGGCGATCAACGTGCAAGGTATCACCGTGACCGAAGTCAAGGGCTTCGGCCGTCAGAAAGGCCACACCGAGCTGTATCGCGGCGCGGAGTACGTGGTGGACTTCCTGCCGAAGACCAAGATCGAAGCGGCGGTGGACGACGCCATCGTCGAACAGGCGATCGAAGCGATCGAAGGCGCCGCGCGCACCGGCAAGATCGGCGACGGCAAGATCTTTGTGTACAACCTGGAACAGGTGATCCGTATTCGTACCGGTGAAACCGGCCACGAAGCTCTTTAAGGGGAAGATTGATGAAGAAAACTATAACAACATTGCTCGCTGGGGTTTCCATCCTGTTTGCTCTCGCCGCGCCGGTCCATGCCCAGGAGGCCAAACCGGCCGCTGCGCCGGCCGCCGCTGCCAATGTCGCACCCGCAGCCGCGCTTGATGCGCCGGCTGCACCCGCCGCCGCTGCTGCAACGCCCACGACACCCACGACACCCACGACGGCCACGCCGGCCACGCCGGCCGCCGCCGAAGCCGCACCGGCTGCGGCGCCGGTCCCCAACAAAGGCGACACCGCCTGGATGATGGTCTCCACGTTGCTGGTGATCCTGATGACGATCCCCGGCCTGGCGCTGTTCTACGGCGGCCTTGTCCGTTCCAAAAACATGCTGTCGATCCTGATGCAGGTGTTCATGGTGTTCGCCTTGATCGTGGTGCTGTGGTGCGTGTACGGCTATTCGCTGGCATTCACCGAAGGCAACGCGTTCTACGGTAAATTCGACCGTGCCTTCCTCAACGGCATCTGGGATCCGGCCAAAGGCGCGTTCTCGTACGCCGCTACCTTCAGCAAAGGCGTGGTCGTGCCCGAGTTTATCTACGTCGCCTTCCAGGCCACGTTCGCCGCCATCACTTGCGGCCTGATCGTCGGCGCCTTCGCCGAACGCGCCAAGTTCACCGCCGTGCTGGCGTTCGTGGTGCTGTGGTTCACCTTCGCCTACCTGCCGATCGCCCACATGGTCTGGTTCTGGACCGGTCCTGACGCGATCAAGGATGCCGCCACCTTGGCGACCGAAACCGCCAAAGCCGGCTTCCTGTTCCAAAAAGGCGCGCTGGACTTCGCCGGCGGCACCGTGGTGCACATCAACGCCGCTGTTGCCGGCCTGGTTGGTGCCTACATGATCGGCAAACGCGTCGGTTATGGCCGCGAATCGATGGCGCCGCACTCGGTGACCATGACCATGATCGGCGCTTCGCTGCTGTGGGTGGGCTGGTTCGGTTTCAACGCCGGCTCGGCGCTGGAAGCGGGCGATATCGCCGCGCTGGCCTTCATCAACACGCTGCTGGCAACCGCTGCCGCCACCGTGGCATGGGTGTTTGCTGAATGGATCTTTAAAGGCAAGCCATCGATGCTCGGTGGCGCCTCGGGCGCGGTGGCCGGTCTGGTCGCCATCACCCCGGCCTGCGGTTT
>JBDSKP010000198.1:0-2878 GCA_039916925.1 Duganella sp. | reverse complement strand
TGATCAGCTCGCGCTGGCCGCGGCCGATCGGGATCATGGCGTCGACCGACTTGTAGCCGGTCTGAACCGGCTGCGACACCGACTTGCGCCAGATCACGCCCGGAGCAACGCGCTCTACGGGGGCAGTCATCTTGGCGTCGATCGGACCCTTGCCGTCAATCGGCTCGCCCAGCGCGTTGACTACGCGACCCAGCAGTTCCGGACCGACCGGCACTTCCAGGATGCGGCCGGTGGTCTTGGCCACGTCGCCTTCGCGCAGGTTCTGGTAGTCGCCCAGGACCACCGCGCCCACCGAGTCGCGCTCGAGGTTCAGTGCGAGTGCAAAGGTGTCGTTTGGCAGTTCGATCATTTCGCCCTGCATCGCGTCGGCAAGGCCATAGATCCGCACGATGCCGTCGGACACGGACGTCACCGACGCCATGCTGGCCGACTTCAACCAGTACCCGATGATGAGCGGCGCGCCGGTGTTGCGCCACGCCATCACCACCAAGATCGCCGCCCTGTACGGCCACGACTACGACGCCGACAGCGCCATCACCGTCACCGCCGGCGCCACGCAGGCGCTGACCACCGCCATCCTGTGCAGCGTGCATCCGGGCGACGAGGTGATCGTCATCGAGCCGGTGTACGACAGCTATGTGCCGGCCATCAACCTGGCCGGCGGCGTGGCCGTCGGCGTGCGGATGGAGATGGGCGCGGCCGGCTACGCGGTGCCGTGGGCCAAGGTGGCGGCGGCCGTCAGCGCCAAGACCCGCATGATCGTCATCAACACGCCGCACAACCCGACCGGCAGCGTGCTGCGCGGGGCCGACATGCACGCGCTGGCCGACATCGTGCGCGGCACCAACATCCTGATCCCGTCGGACGAGGTCTACGAGCACATGGTCTACGACGGCCAGCGCCACGAGTCCGTGTGCCGCCACCCCGAGCTGGCCGCGCGCGCGTTCGTCGTCTCCAGCTTCGGCAAGACCTACCACGTCACCGGCTGGAAGCTCGGCTACGTCGCCGCGCCGCCGGCGCTGACGGCCGAGTTCCGCAAGGTGCACCAGTACAACGTCTTCAGCGTCAACACGCCGATGCAGCACGGCGTCGCCAGCTACATGGCCGATCCCAAGCCCTACCTGGAATTGCCGGCGTTTTACCAGCGCAAGCGCGACCTGTTCCGCGACGGCCTGGCCGGCACCCGCTTCGAAGCGCTGCCGGCCGACGGCACGTATTTCCAGTGCGTGCGCTACGACAAGATCTCGACGCAAACGGAGGCCGAATTCGCCGAATGGCTGACCACCGAGATCAAGGTCGCGGCGATCCCGGTGTCGGCGTTCTACCAGCAGGGCAAGGAGTCCGGCATCGTGCGTTTCTGCTTCGCCAAAAAGGACGAGACGCTGGCGCTCGCGCTGGAGCGGCTGGCCAAAGTATAAATCGGGGACAACATCATGGCCGATACCAAACACCCAGAGCCGCCATCGGTGCTGCACCAGCTCAACGTGTCGAACCGGCGGCTCGAGCGCCTGCTGCAAAACCTGCGCAACGAGCACGACGCCGAAAGCGAACTGCGCGACATCGCGCGCGAGGTCATCCGCGCGGTCGACCTGAATCCCGATATCGCGCTCGCCTGCATCTTCCTGTGCCAGATCGCCGGCAGCTACGCGGTGCGCCATTGCATCGAGACGGCGGTCGTCGTCGTCGTCATGTCGCGCAGCCTCGACAAGACAGATGCAGACATCCTGACCGTCACCGCCGCCGCGCTGACGATGAACGTGGGCATGCTGCGCCACCACGAGAGCTTCCAGAACAAGCACAGTTTGAGCAGAGAGGAAATGGCCATCGTGCACCGCCATCCGGAGGACAGCGCCGACCTGCTCAAATGCGCCGGCGTCGAGGACGAGGAATGGATCTCGTGCGTGCTGCTGCACCACGAAAACGATGAGGGCAGCGGCTACCCGGCCGGCATCGCCAGTCCGCGGGTGACCTTCAACGCCAAGCTGCTCAGCCTGGCCGACCGCTATTGCGCGCAGGTGTCGGCGCGCAACTACCGGCGCTCGGTGCTGCCCGACCAGGCGCTGCGCAATTTAATGGAGGACAAGGCCTCGCCGGTCGATCCGGCGCTGGCGCGGCACTTCCAGTGCGAGCTGGGCGACTTTCCGCCCGGCTGCCTGGTGCGCCTGGCCAGCGGCGAGACCGGCGTCGTCAGCCATCGGCTGGCCGGCGGCGACGCGCTGCACGTGCACTGCCTGCGCGACGCGGCCGGCGCGACGCTGCCGCCGGCCGAGCAGCGCCGCGCCACCGGCGACCGCCACGCCATCGCCGAGGCGCTCAGCGAGGACCAGGCCGCGATCCGCTTCAGCATGAAGCAAATCTGGGGCGCGCAGGCCAGCCTGTAGCGCTATTTCCTGGCGTGGTCCCGCGCGATCAGGCGCGCCAGTGGCGATTGTTCGCCCACCGCCTCCATCATCAGTATCTTCTCGGCCGGGATCAGCTGCGCCGACGGCCCGTGCCAGTCGGAGCTTCACGCGCGCGCCGCCGGGCCGGCGCGGCGCCGCGCCACCAGCAACATGCCGCCCATGCCGATCACCATCATCAGCCAGGTCGAGGCCTCGGGCACCGCCGTCACGCCGTTGCCGATGCCGCCGCCGGTGCCGGTGCCGACGCCGATTCCGGTGCCCACCAGGTAGTTGAACGCGTAGCCGCCCGGACCGCTGTAGTTCAACGTCGAGCTGATCAGCAGATCCTGCATGCCGCCGCCGAGCGGCCCCAGATCCAGCAACGAACCGTTGAAGAACAGGTCGGCCTCGGCGCCGGTCAGGAAGGCGTGCGAGTACAGTTGCACGCCATGGTTGCTGATGGTCAGCTCGAACAGGTCGAAGCCGCCGCCCGCGCC
>JBDSKP010000197.1:0-2291 GCA_039916925.1 Duganella sp. | reverse complement strand
CAGCGCCATCACCACGTTAAAGATGCGCACCGAACGCGGGTCCTGCAACAGGCGGCGCATGGCCACGCCGAACAACGCCCACGCGCCGACGCCGAAGGTGCCGACGGCGTTGAACACCAGCGCCAGCTGCGCCACGTCGCCGACGCCAAAGCCCTGCGGCAGATACGTGGTGATGGCGCTGATGGACATGACCCACGCCTTGGGGTTAATCCACTGGAACGCGGCCGCGCCGACAAACCCCATCGGTTTGGACCGCGCCGCCTGCTCGGCGTTCATCGGCGCCGCGCGGGCCAGCTTCCACGCCAGCCACAGCAGATAGATGGCGCCGACGTACTTCAGTATCACCTGCAACAGCGGAAACCGCACGAACACCGCGTGCAAGCCCAGCCCGGTGGCGAAGATCATGAACGCGAAACCGAAGGTGATGCCGAACAGGTGCGGCAGCGAGCGCTTGAATCCGTAGTTCAGCCCCGAGGCCATGATCATCGCGTTGTTCGGCCCCGGCGTGATCGAGGTGACGGCGGCGAAGGTGCACAATGGCAGCAGCAGTTCGGGCGGCATATTATTTTCCGGTGACTATCAGGTGGTTTCATTGTAGACGCAACTGTGCTGGCGCGTACCGGTACAGTTATGCACACCGTTCGATCACGTGTGTTGGTCACTTCGCCGATACGACCTTCGCCGCGGCCCGCGCCGGCTTGCGTTGGCCCAGCAGCTTGTAGAAGCTTTCCAGCTCGCGCCGCACCAGATCCTGGCCGTTCTCGATGACGAAGTCCTGGAACGAGGCGGCCACCTTCGGGATCGGTTGGCCGCTCAGGTGCATGATATGCCAGTCCGCCTCCACCGGATTTTCCTGCATCGGCAGGATCGCCAGCAGGCCGGCCTCGAACTCCAGGCCGCACGCGTGCACCGACAAAAAGCCCAGCCCCAGCCCGGCCGACACCATGCGCTTGATCGCCTCGTTGCTCGACACCTCGGAGCCGAATTCGGCGGGATGTCCGGCCTCGCGCAGCAGCTTCTCGACCGCCGTGCGGGTACCGGAGCCGCGCTCGCGCACCATCAGGTTGGCGGCCATGACGTCGTTGAGCGTGATTTTTTTCTTCTTCATCAGCGGATGCGCGGGGCTGGCGACGAACGCCATCGGATGCCGCGCGAACTTGGCCGCGTTGGTGCGCAGCTCGCGCGGCGGCGTGCCCATGATGGCCAGGTCGATCTCCTGGCGCGCCAGCATGTTGACGATCTCCGAACGGTTCCCCACCTGCAGCTTGAGGCGCACGTCCGGCCGCTTGATCGTGAACGGCACCAGCATCGGCGGCAGCAGGTGTTCGGCCGTGGTGACGGCGCCGATGCGCAAGGTACCGCTGGTGACGCCCTGCAGCGCGGCCAGCTCGTCGCCGGCCTGCTCCAGCAGCCGCAGGATGCGCTCGGAGAAGGTGGCCATCACCTCGCCGGCGGCGGTCAGCTGGATGTTGCGTCCCACCTTGCGCGTGAGCGCGATGCCGGCGATGTCCTCCAGCGTGCGCAGTTGCAGCGAGACGGCCGGCTGGGTGACGTGCATCGCCTCGGCCGCACGCGACACGCTCTCATGGCGGGCCACCAGGACCAGCGATTGCAGCTGGCGGAAACTGGCATGATACATAAGCTCCTCCTTATCAATTATCGAATATCTTTAATTTTTCTTTTGTAGATTCTACCGTTATATTTACGTCAATGCGTGAGGTCTATGCGTTAAATCAAATTTTTAAGAGATGAGTTCCCCAACCGGCACTGTTTAGCGAGAACGATATGAGCATAGACGTGATCTTCCTTGGCCTCGACGGCGTACTGTTCGACACCGAAGCGCTACACCTGGCGGCCTGCAACGCGGCCTTCGCCAACGCCGGCCTCTCGATACGCTGGACCCTGCCGGCGCTGCGGGCGGCGGCCGCCGCCCACGGCTACGCGCGCGCCATCGGCACCATCAACACCCGCGAGCTGTTCCCGCGCGACAAAGGCCGCGCGGCCGAACTGTTCGCCGACAAGCACCGCCAGTTCCACCAGGCGATCGCCGACCATCCGCCGGCGGCGCTGCCAGCAGCGCTGACGCTGATCGACGACGCCATCGCCGCCGGCTGCAAGATCTGCATCCTCACCGACCTGCCGGCGCCCGCCACGTCGGCGCTGCTGGCCGGCAGCTTCGGCGCCGACGTCAACAGCGTGTTCACGGTCGTCACCGGCGGCGCCGGTTTCGACGGCCCGTCCGGCACCGGCCCGTATGCGATGGCGCTGCACGCGATGGGCGTCGCGCCCGG
>JBDSKP010000196.1:0-1633 GCA_039916925.1 Duganella sp. | reverse complement strand
CATGGCGGATTACGCTACGCTAATCCGCCCTACGTGTTTTAGATTTAAGCGCGATTTAGCTGTCACCACGCGCTTTTACACCGTTTTACACCGCCACCTTGCGGCGAAAAATCCAGGTGCTGTCGTCCGAATCCTTCTTATCGAAGACATAACCGTCGACGTCGAACTTCTTCAGCTTCTGCGGATCGGTGATGCCCTTGACGGCGGCGAAGCGCGCCATCAGCCCGCGCGCCCGCTTGGCGTAGAACGAGATGATTTTATACTTGCCGTTCTTCCAGTCCTCGAACTGCGGCGTGATCACCGGCACCTCGAGCAGCTTGGGCTTGACCGATTTGAAGTATTCCTCGGAGGCCAGGTTGACCAGCGTCTCGGCGCCCTGCTCGCCGGCGGCCTTATTGAGCGCCCGGGTGATGGTGTCGCCCCAGAAGTCGTACAGGTTCTTGCCGCGCGGCGTGTCCAGGCGCGTGCCCATCTCCAGCCGGTGCGGGTGGATCAGGTCGAGCGGGCGCAACATGCCGTACAGGCCGGACAGGATGCGGATGCGCGCCTGCGCGTAGTCCAGTTGCTTGGGCGTGAGCGTGCGCGCCGCCAGCCCGCCGTAGACGTCGCCGTTGAACGCCATGACGGCCTGGCGGCCCTCGGCGGTGTCGGCGCTCCAGCTGGCGTAACGGGCGACGTTGAGCGCCGACAGGTTGTCGGAAAGATCCATCAACTCGCCGATCTGCAGCGGCGAGAACGCGCGCAGGCGCTCGATCAGTTGCGCCGAGTGGTCGAGAAAAGCGGGTTGGGAGTGCAGCTTGGTGGTCGGAGGGGTCTCGAGGTCGAGACTTTTTGCGGGAGAAAGCACTATCAGCATAAGATTCCAAAAATTCCAAATTTGATACAACTACCCACATGATACCTGTTCCAACAAATCCCGCACCGGCGCGCATCGTCATCGACACCAACGTCTGCCTCGACCTGTTCGTGTTCCACGATCCGCGCTGGGCGGACCTGCTGGCCGCGCTCGAAAGCGGCGCCGTCGAGGCCGTCACGCGCGCCGATTGCCGCGACGAATACAACATCGTGCTGCACTATGCCCACCTGCCGCTCGACGAGGCCAGCCGGCCGCTGGCGGCGGCGCGCTTCGACGCGCTGATCAAGGTGGTCGCACCGGCCGAGTCCGGCGTGCGCCTGCCCGTCTGCACCGACAAGGACGATCAAAAGTTTCTCGAGGTGGCGCGCGACGCCGGCGCCGAGGTGCTCATCACCAAGGACAAGGCGCTGCTCAAACTGGCGCGCCGGCTGGCCAAGGCCGGCATGTTCAAGGTCATGGTGCCTGAGGCGTGGCGGCTCGAACGATAGATTTTTTACGCAACACCAAAGCGCTCCCGCTGAGCTAAAATAGGCCATCTGTCCACCACACAGCCGCCATGAACAGCCGCAACGACATTGGTAACGATATGGGTAACGATCTCCACGCCACGCCCGCGCTGACCAGCCGCCTGCCCGCCGTCGGCACCACCGTGTTCACGCGCATGTCGACCCTGGCGGCGCAGTCCGGCGCGGTCAACCTGGGCCAGGGCTTCCCCGATTTTCCGTGCGAGCGCCCGCTGCTGCGGGCCGTCACCGACGCCATGCTGGCCGACTTCAA
>JBDSKP010000195.1:0-7022 GCA_039916925.1 Duganella sp. | reverse complement strand
GCAGTGGTTCGTGCGCCAGACCGCCGAGCCGCAGCTGATCGAACGCGCGCTGGCGCTGGGCATTCCGCGCGAACGCATCTGCGCGATGCAGGGGCCGTTCTCCGTCGAATTCAATACCGCGCTGTGGCGCGATTGGCGCATCGATTGCGTGGTGACCAAGGACTCCGGCGGCGCCGGCGGCTATCAGGCCAAGGTGGCGGCGGCGAAGGCGCTGGGCATCCCGCTGCTGGTGGTGGCGCGGCCGCGCGTGGAATATCCCGCGCTGGTGGACCACGTCGCCGACGTGCTGCGGGAGTGTGCCGCGTTATGAATCAACCGGGAAGGCAGCTGATACCCGTGACCATCGTCACCGGCTTTCTGGGTGCCGGCAAGACGACTTTGTTGCGTGGCCTGGTCGAGCGGCGGCAAACGCGCCGTCTGGCGTTGCTGATCAACGAGTTCGGCGAGATTGCTGTGGACGGCGCGCTGGTGCGCGATGGCGTCGGCGACGACCCGCAGGTATGCATCCAGGATTTTCCGCATGGCTTGATCGCGTACGGCGACGACATGCTGTTCGTGCCGGCCATGCGGGAGATCGCGCGGCGGCGGGCGCAAATCGACCACGTGCTGATCGAGACGTCCGGCCTGGCGCTGCCGACGGCGGTGATGGAGCTGTTGCAAAGCCCCGAGCTGGGCGATGATTTCATCCTCGACGCGACGCTGGCGGTCGTCGACACGCCGCTGCTGCTATCCGACCAGTTCGAGCACGGCCCGCAAGACGGCGATAGCGCCGCCGCCACGATGTTCGATCAGCAGCTGGAATACGCCGACGTGGTGGTGCTGAACAAGATCGACGAGTTGGACGAGGCGGCGCTGTTGCGGGCCGAGACCCGTGTGCGCCAGCGCGCGCCCAAGGTGCGCTTTCTGGAACTGGCATACCGCGCGCAGCTCGATATCCGCCTGGCGCTTGGACTGCGGCTGCATCAGCCGACGCGCACCGAGCATACCCATGTCTTCACGCCGCTGGCGACGATGCCCGGACCGGGAGCGGCGCCATTGGCGGCGCAGAACCGGCTGAACGGCCACGCGCATTCCGGCCTGGGTGCGCACAGCCACGGGCTGGCCACCCACAAGCATTTTCACGAGCAGGACCCGGGCTGGCTGTCTTTTGTGCTGCGCAGCGACGCGCCGCAGGACGCGCAGCAGCTCAAGTCCGCGTTGCTCGAAGCGGCGCGGGCCGAGCCTATCCTGCGCAGCAAAGGTTACATCCGTCTGCGCGACACGGACAACGCGGTGCTGGTGCAGGGCGTGCGCGCGCGACTGACGCTGCAGGCCGATGCCGCCAGGCCCGCGAGCGGACCTTCGCGGCTCGTATTTATCGGCTATCACATCAACCGCGTCAAGGTTGCCGCGCTGCTCACGGAGCACACCGGCACCGCCTGGCGCTAACCATCCCATTTATCTATTGAAGGAGTATTTATGAAATCCAAACCGACCTTGTTGCTGCTGGCGCTGACCTATTGCGGCGCGGCGCTGGCCCATCCCGGCCACGACCACGGCGCGATGGCGGGCCTGCTGCATCCGCTGACGGGCATCGACCATATCCTGGCGATGCTGGCCGTGGGCTTGTGGGGCGCGCAGCTGGGTGGTCGCGCGCAGTGGCTGCTGCCGGCCAGCTTCATGGCGTTCCTCGCCGCCGGCGGCGCGCTTGGCATGAGCGGCGCCGCGCTGCCGATGGTGGAGGCGGGCATCGCCACCTCGGTGCTGCTGCTTGGTTTGCTGATCGGTTTCGCCGTCAGGCTGAAGACGTTGCCGGCGGCGCTGATCGTTGGGTGCTTCGCGGTTTTCCACGGTTACGCGCATGGCACCGAGATGCCGGCCATGGGCAGCGCCTGGCTTTACGGCGCGGGTTTTGTCGCCGCCAGCGCCGCGCTGCACGGCGTGGGCCTGGGGCTTGGCCGCGCGCTGCGCGCCGACAGCGGCTGGCTGCGCGCCGGTGGCGGCGTCATCTCGTTGGCGGGCCTGTGGCTGGGCATGGCCGCGTAAGCGTGTGAATATCGGCCAAGTGGCGTAAAATATTGGCTATTAATTACTCTTTATCCGGGCGGCGCGGCCGTTCACTTTTTAAAAGATGAGCCGAACCATGTCCCTGTCCCTGTCCCTGTCCCTGTCCCTGTCGTTTCGCAAGCTGTTACTCGTTTCCGCCATTGCCGCATCGTTGACCGCTTGCGGGTTCGAAGAACTCAAAAAAGACAAGGACAAGGACCAGCCTTCAACCGGCGACACGGGCGACGTGTTTGTCCTGACCGCCAGTAACAAGCTGCTGTCCTTCGACCGCGCCACGCCGGCCACGATCCGGACCACCGCGACCGTCACCGGGTTGCAGACCGGCGAAAACCTGGTGGGGATCGATTTTCGTCCGGCCGATGGCCTGTTGTATGGCGTCGGCGGCACCGGCCGCATTTATACCTTGAACGGCGTCACCGGTGCCGCCACGCTCAAGTCCACGCTGGCGGCCGATGCCGCCGACACCAGCGAGCCGTTCACCGCTTTGGCGGGCACCGGGTTCGGCGTCGATTTCAATCCGGTAGCCGATCGCTTGCGTATCGTCGGCAACACCGGCCAGAGTCTGCGCGTGAACGTGGACACGGGCGCCACCACCACCGATGGCGCCATCAGCGGCGGCGCGGCCAATACCGCCGTCACGGCCGCGGCCTACACCAACAGCTTCGCCGGCACGGCCGGCACCACGCTGTACGTCATCGACGCCGCCAACGGCACGCTGTACACGCAGAACCCGCCCAACAACGGCACGCTGACCGCTCCGGTGGCCTTGGGCGTGACCGCCGCCAGCGTCGGCGGTTTTGACATCGACGCGCGCACCAACACCGGCTACGCCGTCATGACCGTCGGCGGCGCGCGCAATCTGTACACGATCAACCTGGGCGCGACCGCCAATGCCGCGACCTTGGTTGCCGCCGTCGGCGTGACCGAGGATGTGCGCGGCGTCGCCGTGCGCACGCCGGCCGTGCAGATCGCCTACGGCCTGACTTCCGACGGCCGTATCGTCACTTTCAAGACCGCCACGCCGAACACGCTGGACACCAACGTGGCGGTTAGCGGCCTGACCAATGGCGAACGTTTGCTGGGCTTCGATATCCGCCCCAGGGATGGCGTGTTGTATGGCTTGTCCTCCACCGGCCGCATCGTGACGATCAATCCCGTCAACGGCGCCGTCGCCGCCAAGGCGACACTTGCCGCCGACCCGGCGGATCGCTCGTCGGCATATTCGAATCTGATCGGGACCGGCTTCGCGGTCGACTTCAATCCGTCCACCGACCGCCTGCGCGTGATCAGCGATGCGGGGCAGAACCTGCGTATCGACGTCGATACCGGCGCCACCATCACCGACAATCCCGTCAACAACGCCGGCGTCACCGCCGCCGCCTACAGCAACAGCTACGCCGGCGCCGCCACCACCGTGCTTTACGATATCAGCACCGGCGGCGGCGATCTGGCGATGCAAACCCCGCCCGACGACGGCACTCTGGTCAACGTCGGATCGTTGGGTGCCAACGCGGTCGGCGACGTCGCGATGGATATCGCCGGCGGCGCCAATGGCCTGGCGCTGGCCGCGTTGCGCGGCTCGTCCAACGGCGCCAGCGTGTTGTATCGGGTGGACCTGGCCACCGGCGCGGCGGTGCCAGTCAACGGTGCCGGCAATCTGTCGAATTCGGCGATAGGCAATGGCCAGGTTGGCCTGATCGATCTGGCCATCGTGCTGAAGTGAGGCTAGTGGACTGTTTCGAGTGTTACAGTCCACTAACTCCGGCCGGCAATGAATAGCAAGGTCTTGACGTCGTTTTCGCTGGCGATGGTACGGCGCAGGATGTCGTCGCGGTAGACAGCGGCGGTGTCGTCGTCACGGTAGTAGGTCATCAGCTCGATCTCGCCCGACGCGGGATAGGGTGGCGCGGTGGCGGCCATCCGTCCGAAAATCGACGAGGTGCCGCCATGGCCCCAGGACCAGCGTATCCCGAATGCGCTAGTCAGGAAGGCGTGGCCGATTTCATGTGCGGCCGTCATCGCGAACATGGCGTCCGAGTCGCCGCCGTGGTGTGGTTCGTAGTATAAATTACCGGATAAAAGTGGATATGGATTGCTGGAGCGGCTGCTCAATGGTCCGAGCAGCCGGCTGCCGGTATGTGCCAGCACCAGCGGCAGTCCATTTGCCGTCTGGTGCGCCGACACGCTGACCGTGTAGTGCGCGCCATTCAAGGTGATAGTCCTGCTCCAGTATCTGCGCAAGCCGGCGGCCGCCAACCGCGCGTAGTGGATGAAGCTATCCTCGTCGATGCGCCTGGAGCGGCCGAACGCCCGCGCCGCCAGCGATGGCATGCGGTAGTCGATCGACACGTGGATATCGATCGCGCGCGCTTCTGCGTCGACCGAGGCGGTCGCGTAACGCACGGGGTTCGGGCGGCCGGCCAGCAGTTGCGGGCAGTCGAACCCGGTCACGGGATGCGGCCGGGGAAGGGTATCGCGGGGAGAATGCGCCATCGGATATAAATCGCCGTGCTTCAACGACGCGCACACGGGCGTGCACGCGGAAACAGCCCGAGGGCGGGAGTGCCGCCATCAGGCCGAAGCCGCATCCTACTACGCCGCGGTGCGCGGCGTTGAGACCCCTTAGCGAGCCGGAGGCGTCGTATCAGGCGTGGTCGTTGCCGGCGGGGTGGTCGTGTCCGCCGGAGGGGTGGTGCCGGCTGCCGGTGGAGTGGTCGCGTCCGGTGTTGGCGACGTCGACGGCGTCGCTGGGGCCGGGGTCGCCGCCGGCGCGGTCGCTTCCGGAGTTACTGGATCTTGCTTTTTGCAACCGGTAACGGCTGCGGCAGTCAGAATCAAGGCAAGGGCGAATTTCGCGGGTACATTAAGTTGTTTCATTGTTACCTCCTTGGTGTAGTGTTGGAACGTATCTTAGCTACACCTGAGCCCGGGCGGTATAGGCATACTCGCGGCGTGCTTGTAGGACTAGTCTTAAATGTTGTCGTGGAACTCATAAGGAATTCACAGATGAGCTGACGCCCCGCGACTCATCATGTTAGGCTAAAGGAAATCATTTTTTTACCGCTCATGATTATTCCCTCCAATCAACCCGGGATCGCCGACACGTTTCTCGCTGCGGAGAGCGGCAGCGAGATGGCGCGGCTGATCGCTTCCCTCGATTGGTCGCGGACGCCGCTCGGCCCCATCGGCGAATGGCCGCATGGCCTACGCACGACGGTCAGCCTGTGTCTTGCCTCCAACTTTCCAATCAATATCATCTGGGGGCCGCGGCACACGCAGATTTATAACGACGGCTACCGCGTCGTCTGCGGTGATAAGCATCCGCTCGCCCTGGGCATGGACTATCGGGAATGCTGGAAGTCGGCTTGGCCGGCCATTGGCGAACCGTTCGATCGCGCCGTCGCCGGGCAGACGTCGTTTCTTGAAAATCAGCGCATGTTCTTGCAGCGTAATGGCTATCTGGAAGAAACCTTCTTTACCTTTTCATTGAGCCCGATCCGGGTCGCGGACGGCGAGGTTTGCGGCTTGTTCCACCCCGTGACCGAGACCACGCGCAACATGCTCGGCGAGCGCCGCACGCGGGCGCTGCGCGACCTGACGGTGGCGCTGGCGGGCGTCGAATCGGTCAACGACGTGGCCCGCCGGACCGTCACCGCGTTGACGCCGTTCGAGTTCGATCTTCCATTCGTGCTGTTGTATGCGTTCGACAAGGCGTTCGGCGCATACGCGCTGGTTGGGCACCACGGCGTGGCGCCGGCGAGCGCCATCAGCCCGCCATTGCTTTCGGCCGGCGCCGACGCCTGCTGGCGGGTCGAGGCGCTGTCGCAAAGCCCTCCGGCGGTGGAGATCGCAGGCCTGCGCGCCGTGCTGGCCGGCCAACCCTGCGGTCCGTACGACGAGGCGCCCGACTACGCGCTCGCGTGCCCGACGCGCCAGCAGCAGGACGGGCGTCCGCGCATGCTGATGATGCTGGGCGCGAGCTCCAGGCTGCCGTGGGACGAGACGTACCAGGAATTCCAGCAGTTGCTGTTCGCGGCCATCGATGCGGCGATGGACCGCGTCGCGACGCACGAGCAGGAGAAAGCCAGGATCGAGGCGCTGGCCGCCGCCGACCGCGCCAAGACGCTGTTCTTCTCCAACGTCAGCCACGAATTCCGCACGCCGCTGACGTTGATGCTCGGGCCGTTGAGCGACGCGCTGGCCGAGCCCATGCCCGAAGGTCAGCGCGAGCGCCTGCAGATCGCCGAGCGCAACGCGCATCGTCTGCTACGGCTGGTCAACTCGCTGCTGGATTTCTCGCGCATCGAGGCCGGACGCACGCAGGCCACCTTCAGCGCCACCGATTTGACGGCGTTGACTGCCGAATTGGCGAGCCACTTCCAATCGGCGTGCGCGCAGGCCGGCCTGGAACTGGTCGTCGATTGCGAACCGCTGCCGGCGCCGGTGTATGTGGACCGGGCGATGTGGGAAAAAATCGTCCTCAACCTGCTGTCGAACGCCTTCAAGTTCACGCTGGAGGGCGGCATCAGGATCTCGCTCAAGGTGCGCGGCGATGGTGTGGAGCTGAAGGTGGCCGATAGCGGTGTCGGCATCCCGCAAGCCGATGCGGCGCTGGTGTTCGACCGCTTCCACCGGGTCGAGGGACAGCGTGGGCGCTCGATGGAGGGCAGCGGCATCGGCCTGTCGCTGGTCAAGGAGATGGTCGCGCTGCACGGCGGCGCGGTGCGGGTGCGCAGCGCCGACGGCAGGGGCTCTGTCTTCAGCGTGCGGTTCAAATTCGGCACCGCGCACCTGCCGGCGGACCAGATCGTCGAGCAGCCGGAGCAGGCCGGGCGCTGGTCCGGCACCGCCAGCTATCTGGAGGAGACGGTCGGCTGGCTCGATCGGAACGGCGCGCCGGAGCCGGCGCGGCAGGAGGGAGTGGCGGGCGCCATCAGCGCGCGCATCCTGCTGGCCGACGACAACGCCGACATGCG
>JBDSKP010000194.1:0-4198 GCA_039916925.1 Duganella sp. | reverse complement strand
CTGGACCAGTTGCATGGCGTGATGCGGGACCGCGACGGCGGCCTGTGGATGGGCTGCGACGAGTCGCTGTGCGTCGCGGGTGCCGACGGGGTGGACGTGCGCGGCGCCGCCGACGGGGTGCCGGCCGACCGCTGGCTCAACGTGCTGCGGGCGGCCGACGGCACGCTGTGGGCGCGCGGCGCGCGCCACGTCATCGCGCTGGAACCGGGCGCCGAGCGCTTCATCGATCGCACCCCGCCCGGCGAGGTCATGCGCAAGGCCACGATGGCCACGGCGCTGGTGGAGGATGCCGACGGCCGCCTGCTCATCAATGTCGACCACGGGCTGGCGCGCTGGGCGGCGGGGCGTTGGCAATTTTTAGGGGCGGCCAACGGCTTGAAGATGGGCGGCGGGGTGCCGGCCATGCTGGTCGACCGCGACCAGGGCCTGTGGCTGGGCACGGGCGGCCACGGCCTGGCGCGCTGGATGGGTTACGACAACTGGGAAAACTGGGGCGGCGCGCAGGGCCTGCCCGACGACATGGTGTTCGCCTTCCTGCGCGACGGCGAGGGCCGCCTGCGCATCGGCACGCGTTCCGGCCTGGCGATGCTGGCCGGGCCGGACGCCACGCGCGCCGTGCCGGTGCCCGGCTATCCGGCGCAGCAATGGAACAGCATGGCGCTGGACCACCAAGGCAATCTGTGGACCTCCAGCTACGTCGGCTCGCTGATGCGCGAGGACGTCCATGGCGGGGCCGTGACCCAGGTGGCGACGATGCAGATGATCTTCAAGCTGCTGGTCGACCGCCGCGGGCGCCTGTGGATCAGCACCGGCGACGGCCTGCACGTGATCGAGCGGCCCGAATCGGGCGCCACGCCGTCGCTGCCTGCCGGGCTGCCGGTCGGCAGCGACCTGCTGACCGCGCAGACGCGGCGCAGTTGCGAGGGCGCCGACGGCACGTTGTGGTTCCTGACCGCCGACGCGCTGTGGCGCCTGCGTGAAGGCCGCTGGGACCGCTACGCGCTGACGTCCGCGCCGACACCCGAGTTCGACTCGTTGGCATGCTCGGCCGACGGTTCGCTGTGGCTGGGACAGGTCACGGGCGTGCTGTGGCGCGCCGAGGTGGGCCAGCGCGGTCTGGTCAAGCGCGCGCAGGCGGTGCCGCTGCTGCGCGACAAGGGCCTGACCGGCATCCACGAGGACGGCGACGGCTGGCTATGGCTGACGACCGATTCCGGCCTGCTGGTGTGGAACCGGCACGAGTGGCGCCAGTTCGACAGCAGCGACGGCCTGGTGTGGAACGGGCTCAATTCCCGGCCGCTGTACGAGGAGGTCGACGGCACCGTCTGGCTTGCCAGCGCCAACGGCGCCTCGCAGGTCAAGCGGCCCGGGCGGCTGTTCGCGCCGTACGCGATGTCGGCCATCGTCGAGGCGGCCGAGCGCGACGGCCTGGCGCTGACGCTGCGCGATGGCGACGCGCTGCCGTGGTCGGCCGGCGCGCTCAATTTCACCATGGCCAGCCTCAGTTACCAGCACCGCGACGCCTTGCGCTTCCGCTACCGGCTGGCCGGCCTGGAGACCGAGTGGACCAGCACCGCCGTGCCGCGCCTGCGCTACGCGGCGCTGCCGCCGGGCCAGTACCGGCTGCAGTACGCGGTCGAGAACATCGATACCCAGAGCAAGTCCGAGGTGCGCGAGCTGCGCTTCACCATCCTGCCGCCATGGTGGCTGAGCAAATGGTTCTTCCTGCTGTGCGCGCTCGTGGCGCTGCTGGCGCTGTGGCAGTTGTACCGCTACCGGGTGCGCGGCCTGCGCCGGCACAACGCCGAGATGGAGAGCCTGGTGCGCGCCCGCACCGGCGAGCTGGAGGCGCGCACGCGCGAGCTCGAGCTGTCGCAGGAGGCGTTGCGCGAGCGCGCGCTGCGCGACGGCCTGACCAAGGCGTGGAACCGGGTGGCGATGCTGGAGATGATGGACCAGGCGATCCAGAAGGGGCAGCGGCACGGCACCCCCTTCCTGTTGTGCCTGCTGGACCTGGACCACTTCAAGCGCATCAACGACACCCACGGCCACCTGGCCGGCGACGCCGTGCTGCGCGAGCTGGTGCCGCGCCTGGGCGAGGGCTTGCGCGCCTACGACCTGGTGGGGCGCTACGGCGGCGAGGAATTCCTGGTGCTGCTGACGGACCTGGGCCAGGCCACCGGCGCCGGCCGGGTCGAGGCCATGCGCGCGGCGGTGGCGGCGACGCCGTTCGACATCGGCGAGGGGCGCACGTTGGCGGTGACGGCCAGTTTCGGCGTGGCCGAATTCGATCCGGCGCACCCGGCGGCCGGCCTGGAGCTGGTGCGGCGCGCCGACCTGGCGCTGTACCGCGCCAAGCAGCAGGGCCGCAACCGCGTCGAGTTCGCCGGCCCGGCCGATCACCAGCCTTAGCGGCCGGGTAGAATTAAAGCTTCGGCGCTCAAGCCGTCCCACAACCATTTCGAGGAGAGAACCGTTGATTTATGAATTGCGCGTCTACCACTGCTCCGCCGGCCGGCTGCCGGCCTTGCACCAACGATTTTCACAAGTGACCTTACCGCTGTGGCAAAAGCACGGCATCGAGCAGGCCGGGTTCTTCACCACGGTGGTCGGTCCGAGCAACCAGACGCTGACCTATCTGCTGAAGTGGGAAAGCCTGGCCCAGCGTGAAGCCAAGTGGACCGCTTTCGCCACCGATCCGGAATGGGTGGCCGCGCGCGCGGCGTCGGAGGCCGACGGCATCATCGTCGAGCGCATCGAGAATTCGTTCCTGGAGCCGACCGCGTATTCGTCGGTGCGCTGAGCGCCCGCCTTGGCTGCCGTGATGTCGGTGCCGGCGTGAAAATATTTGTATAAAATTCATAAGGTGTTTTTGTGCTAGAATCGAGTTGTTTAATAGACAATTTAGATTGCCAACCAGCTCACATTGGGGCCTTAAAACTTATGAAATTTTTCAAACTTCTGCGTGTGTCTCTTTGCTCTGTCGCCTTTACTGTGCTCAGTGCAGGCCCTGCATTGGCAGGCATGAGCGGAGATCTCGTATCAGCGTTCCATTTGTTTCCTGACATGTCGACCGTTGCCGATAGCGGCGGGTTTTTTGGCCATGGTCAGGTCACCGATGATGGCGTAACTTTCACTCGTCCTGACTTTTTCTCGGTCCACCTCAATGATACGCAAATTGTCATCGATGGTTTCGCTGGACAGTTTGATCACCAACGGTTCAGCGAAGTGCCGTTCAATGGTATTAATTTGTCGTTTGACACTGAGTGGCGTATCCCCAATTTCACGATCAATGCGGCCACCAATTGGGATGAATTCACCGCAGACCGTATCCACGTCGCGTCGAATCAGTTGTTCTTGAATTTCGAAAATCTTGATGTAACGACATCGACGAAGCTTGTCCTCGACCTGACGGATACTTATCCCGATCCCGGCTTCCCTGGCCAGGGCGTCTCCCCGGTGCCGGAGCCCGGCAACTGTGCAATGCTTCTGGCTGGCTTGGCGTTGATGGGGGTCGAAGCTCGGCGTCGCAAGCGTTCCTGAGCGTCGGAGTAATTCGATGGCAGCGGAATCGGACCCGTCCGTTTGATATCGCGGCCGTGCCGACGCCGACATAAAAAAGGGAAGCCCGCGGGCTTCCCTTTTTGCTATGCGGGCGCGGTGCCAGGCGCCGCGCCGTGCTCCAGCTTATCGTCAGATGCTTTCCAGCGCCGCGTTGAAGCTGGCGCTAGGACGCATGATCGCTTCGGTCTTGGCCGGGTCCGGATAGTAGTAGCCGCCGATGTCGGTCGGCTTGCCCTGCACATCCTTCAACTCGCCGACGATCTTGCCTTCGCTCTCGGCCAGCGCCTTGGCCAGCGGCGCGAAGTGCGCTTGCAGCTCGGCGTCGTCGGTCTGGGCGGCCAGGGCCTGGGACCAGTACAGCGCCAGATAGAAGTGGCTGCCGCGGTTGTCGAGCTCACCGGTGCGCGACGATGGCGATTTGCTGTTGTCGAGCAGCTTGCCGGTCGCCACGTCCAGCGTCTGCGCCAGGATCTTGGCCTTGGCGTTGCCTTCCTTGATGCCCAGCTCTTCGAGCGACACGGCCAGTGCCAGGAACTCGCCCAGCGAATCCCAGCGCAGGTGGTTTTCTTCCACCAGTTGCTTGACGTGCTTGGGCGCCGAACCGCCGGCGCCGGTCTCGTACATGCCGCCACCG
>JBDSKP010000193.1:0-2717 GCA_039916925.1 Duganella sp. | reverse complement strand
GGTGGCGGATTACGCTGCGCTAATCCGCCCTACGTGCCTGCTGGGTTGGTGGGGGTCGCGTGGCGGAGGTGGACGTGCAACTGGCCGGATGCACCGGCCAGTTGGTCCTACTCATGTGCCACCGAAGGCGCCCCCCCCTACAACAGGATCACGCCGCTTGGCGCTGCTCCAGGGCGGCGACGTTGTCGCCGCCATCGATCACGATCTTACGTGGCTTCAGGGCTTCCGGCACTTCGCGCACCAGTTCGATGGTGAGCATGCCGTTGTCGAAGGACGCGCCGGTCACTTTGACGTGGTTGGCCAGCTGGAAGCGCTGCTCGAAGTCGCGCGCCGCGATGCCGCGGTGCAGATAGGTGCGCTCGGTGGCGTCCTTCCGCTTACGGCCGACAACCTGCAGCGAATCGCGTTCGAAGGTGATGTCGATTTCCGACCGGTCGAAGCCGGCCAGCGCCATCACGATCCGATACTTGTCCTCGGAGACGAGCTCGATGTTGTAAGGAGGGTAGCTTGGTGCGGAATCTCCACGCTGGGCATCGTTCAGCAGTTGTGCCAGACGATCAAAACCGATAGCGGAACGATACAGAGGAGCAAGGTCAAAAGTACGCATGATAAATATCCTTTTCAAGTTAAGCGATATGGAATCGTGGCCCCCGACTCGGGCAACCACTGAGTCCGATATAGGTCGCGTTTTCGGGCTTTCAAGGCCTTGAAAAACGCTTTCAACGTCCCCAGCGGCCCACTTTTTTGAATTTTTTTCACCCGCACGGCCAGGCAGGGTCGGACCCCGTTGGGTCCGACCCTTAAGCGGTGATGCCGGCATCGAGGCAAACGCCTAGGGGGTGCCCTTGCCAGATTTGCAAATTGCTCGCGTGCTAAACTGTTTCTCCTGACCAAACTCTCCACCGCTACATGTCCCCTACCCACGCCGCACTCGCCGTCCTGTTGACCACCGCCTTCAGCGCCCAGGCAGAAACGTTTTCCGAGCAGCCCTACCCGGGCACCATCGTGCTCAAGGTCGACGCCAGCAACTTCGCCCAGCAAATCTTCCGCGTGCGCCAGACCATCCCCGCCAAGCCCGGCAAGCTGACCTTGCTCTATCCGCAGTGGGTGGTGGCCAACCACGGCCCCAGCGGCGCGCTCAACCAGTTCGCCGGCCTCAAGGCCAGCGCCAACGGCAAGCCGCTCGACTGGAAGCGCGACCCGCTCAACGTCTGGGCCTTCGCCATCGACGTGCCGGCCGGCGCCAGCGCGGTGGACGTGGAATTCCAGTACCTGTCGCCGATCGAGGCCAAGCAGGGCCGCACCACCTTCACCGCCGACATCCTGGGCGTGCAATGGCAATCGCTGGCGCTGTACCCGGCCGGCTACCGCAGCCGCGACATCACCGTGCAGCCGAACTTGACCGTGCCGCCCGGCTGGCAGTACGGCAGCGCGCTCGAGACGGCCGCGCGCGTCGGCGACGAGATCGCCTTCAAGCCGCTCGACCTCGAAACGCTGCTCGATTCGCCGCTGTTCGCCGGCCGCCATTTCCGCCGCATCGACCTCGATCCGGGCGCCAAGGGGCCGGTGCATCTGAACGTGGTGGCCGACAGCGCCGAGCAGCTGGCGGCGACGCCGGAACAGATCGCGCCGCATCGCGCGCTGATCCAGCAGGCGTATAAGCTGTTCGATTCGAAACACTACCGGCACTACGACTTCCTGTTCGCCATCAGCGACGAATTCGGCGGCATCGGCCGCGAGCACCACGAGTCGAGCGAGAACGGCGTGACGACGGGCTACTTCACCGAGTGGCCCAAGTACGAGGCGCGGCGCGAGCTGCTGGCGCACGAGTTCGCCCACTCGTGGAACGGCAAGTTCCGCCGCCCGGCCGGCCAGGAGGTGCCGAACTTCAACACACCGCTCGACAATTCTCTGTTGTGGGTGTACGAGGGCCAGACCCAGTACTGGGGCGCGGTGCTGGCCGCGCGCTCGGGCCTGATCCCGGCCGAGCACACGCGCGACCTGCTGGCCGCCTCGGCCGCGCGGCTCGACCACGTCAAGGGCCGCGAGTGGCGCGCGGTGCAGGACACGACCTACGATCCGATCGTCAACGCGCGCCGCCCGCAGGTGTGGAACAACTGGCAGCGCGGCGAGGATTACTACCAGGAAGGCCAGCTGATCTGGCTCGACGCCGACACCACGATCCGCGAGCTGTCCGGCGACCGGCGCTCGCTCGACGATGTCGCGCGCGCCTTCTTCGGCGTCGACGACGGCGCCCACGTCGCCAGGTACTACACGTTCGACGACGTGGTGGCCGCGCTGAACGCCGTGCAGCCGTACGACTGGGCGCGGTTCCTGCGCAGCCGCGTCGACGGCCACGGCCCCGGCGCGCCGCTCGACGGCCTGGCCCGCGCCGGCTGGAAACTGGTCTATACGGACCAGCCGACGCCGTTCCTCAAGGCCCAGGAGGAGCAGAGCAAATCGGCCGACTTCCAGTATTCACTGGGCTTTTCGGTCGGCGCCGAGGGCAAGCTCGAGGCGTTCCAGTGGGAAGGCGTCGGCTTCCAGGCCGGCATGTCCGGCGGCTCGACCTTACTCGCCGTCAACGGGCGCGCGTACAAGCCGGAACTGCTGCGCGCGGCCGTCGCCGCCGCCAAGGACGGCAAGGAGCCTATCCAATTGCTTGTCAAGAAAGGCGCGCTGTACCAGACCTACGCGCTCGACTATCACGGCGGCTT
>JBDSKP010000192.1:0-2455 GCA_039916925.1 Duganella sp. | reverse complement strand
AGGCCGCGCCCCAGCTCCTGCATCACCACCAGCATGTCGACGGCGTCGCCGTCGAAGCCGCCCTGCGCCTCCGGCACGGGCAAAGCCAGCATGCCCAATTCGGTCAACGTGTTCCAGGCCACGTCGGAGACGCCGGTGGCCGAGTGCACGATGCGGTGGCGCACATCGAAGCCGTAGTCCTTATCGATCCAGCGACGCAAGGCATCGGCGAACTGCAGCTGCTCTTCTTTGAAATTGAAATCCATGCCGTTCCCTCACAGTCCCAGGATCATCTGGGTGATGATGTTCTTCTGTATTTCGTTGGTGCCGCCGTAGATCGACGTCTTGCGGAAATTGAAGTAGTAGGCCGCCAGCGGCGCGGCGGCGTCGTCGCCGGTGACGGCGTGGTCGGCGCGGCCCTCCAGATAGTCGGTGTCGAAGGCCAGCGCGTCGGGCCCCAGCGCCTCGACCATCAACTCCGTCAGCATCTGCTGGATCTCGGTGCCGCGCACCTTCAACAGCGACGCCTCCGGCCCCGGCGTGTGCGACTCGCGCGTGATCACGCGCAGCACCGTCGTCTCCAGCGCCATCAACTCGATCTCCAGATTGGCCACCTTGGCGGCGAACACCGGGTCCTGCAGCAGCGGTTTGCCATGCTTGAAATGCTCCGACGCGATCTTCTTCAGGAACAGCAACTCGCGCTTGGAACGGCCGACGGCGGCGATGCCGGTGCGCTCGTGCCCCAGCAAATATTTTGCGTAGGTCCAGCCCTTGTTTTCCTGGCCGATCAGGTTCTGCACCGGCACCTTGACGTCGTCGAAGAAGACCTCGTTGACCTCGTGGTCCTCGTCGAGCATGACGATCGGGCGCACGGTGATGCCCGGCGAATCCATGTCGATCAGCAGGAACGAGATGCCCTCCTGCTTGCGCACCGTGCCATCGGTGCGCACCAGGCAGAAAATCATGTCGGCATGTTGGGCCAGCGTGGTCCAGGTCTTCTGGCCGTTGACGAGGTAGTGGTCGCCCACGCGCTCGGCGGTGGTCTTGAGCGACGCCAGGTCCGAGCCGGAGCCGGGCTCGGAGTAGCCCTGGCACCACCAGTCCTCGCAATTGAGGATGCGCGGCAGATAATAGGCTTTTTGCGCGTCGTTACCGAAGGCCATGATGACCGGCGCCACCATGTTGACGCCGAACGGCAAGATCGGCGGCGTGCCGGCGCGGCCGCACTCCTCTTCCCAGATGTGGCGCTGCGTCTGTGTCCAGCCCGGACCGCCGTATTCGACCGGCCACGACGGCGCGACCCAGCCCTGGTTGGCGACGATCTGGTGCCAGCGCACGTAATCGCTGCGGCTCAGGCGCAAATGGTTGCGCACCTTCTTTTGCAAGTCCGCTGGCAGGTTGGCGTCGAGAAAAGCCCGCACCATGTCGCGGAAGGCCAGATCCGCCGCCGTGTAATTCAAATCCATGCTGTCTCCATTGTTGGATGCCGCTAAAAAGCACGATCGTTCAAATAATTCTACCCCAATCCGCGAAGCCAGAGGGCGCATTTACATAGGGCGACGGAATCGGCGGCTTTGTTCACTGCGCGGGGATTTTCTTTACCACCGTGTTGAGCGGAGTTAATACCTGGCCGGCGTGATCGCGCGGCAGCATGGTCGCCACCGCCTCGCCGCTGTCCTTGTCGACCAGCAGCGAGTGCGGCGCGCCGTCGTCGAACAGATAGCGCTCGCCCCACTGGCGCAGCGCCACCACGACCGGAAACAGGCTTTCCCCCTTGGGCGTGAGCACGTATTGCTGGTACGAGGTGCCGTCCGAGGCCGGCTGCACCGTCAGCACGCCCTCGCCTACCAGTGTGCTCAGGCGGTCCGACAGGATGTTCTTCGCCACCCCCAGGTTGCGCTGGAAATCGCTGAAGCGGCGGATGCCGTCGAAGGCGTCGCGCACGATCAGCATCGACCAGCGGTCGCCGACCAGATCGAGCGAGCGCGCCACCGGACAAGCGTCATCCTGCATCGATTTACGTTTTGGCATTTACCCATCCCTCAAAAACACATGTACCAGTTCGTGGTTGCATTTTAAAACCGGAATGGCTAGACTTCAACTAGTTTTAATTTGCACTGGATACGGCGGGGTGTTGAGATGCCCCGCGCTCCTTACACTGCGAAGCCAGCTACTTCAGCGGCTTGCGCGTAGACGAACATGACCAGTTACAGGTGGTCAACCCATCGCTGGGCGCTGCTAGTCCCGCGCCACAATGCCGCCGCTGTACGCATACCTTCAATAGAAAGCCGTTTACCCAGGCATTCATGGCAGTGGCTGCGGATTGAAGCTTGTGTCATAGATCGCAGGCGCAGCGTGCCGCGGGCGCCATGCATCAACAAGGTGCGCAAGTAGGTGATGGGCCGCGTGGGCGCCGGGTAGGATGGTATTCTGAGGCGCCATGCTGAAGAAGCGGCCGTCATCGGTGTGACGGCCG
>JBDSKP010000191.1:0-2889 GCA_039916925.1 Duganella sp. | reverse complement strand
CGGCACCTGCTGCACCGGTCGCCGCTCCGGTTCCGAACAAAGGCGACACCGCCTGGATGTTCATCGCCACCATTCTCGTCATCCTGATGACGATTCCTGGTCTGGCGCTGTTCTACGGCGGCCTGGTCCGTTCCAAAAACATGCTGTCGATCCTGATGCAGGTCTTCATGGTCTTCGCGCTGATCGTGGTGCTGTGGTGCGTGTACGGCTATTCGCTGGCGTTCACCGAGGGCAACGCGTTCTACGGCAAATTCGACCGTGCCTTCCTGAACGGCATCTGGGATCCGGCCAAGGGCGCGTTCTCGTACGCGGCCACCTTCAGCAAGGGCGTGGTGATTCCTGAATTTATCTACGTCGCCTTCCAGGCCACGTTCGCCGCCATCACCTGCGGCCTGATCGTCGGCGCCTTCGCCGAACGCGCCAAGTTCACCGCCGTGCTCGCCTTCGTGGTGCTGTGGTTCACCTTCGCCTACCTGCCGATCGCCCACATGGTCTGGTTCTGGACCGGTCCTGACGCGATCAAGGATGCCGCCACCCTGGCGACCGAAACCGCCAAAGCCGGCTTCCTGTTCCAAAAAGGCGCGCTGGACTTCGCCGGCGGCACCGTGGTGCACATCAACGCCGCCGTTGCCGGCCTGGTCGGTGCCTACATGATCGGCAAACGCGTCGGCTACGGCCGCGAATCGATGGCTCCGCACTCGGTCACCATGACCATGATCGGCGCCTCGCTGCTGTGGGTGGGCTGGTTCGGTTTCAACGCCGGTTCGGCGCTGGAAGCGGCCGACATCGCCGCGCTGGCCTTCATCAACACCTTGCTGGCGACCGCCGCCGCGACCGTGTCGTGGGTCTTCGCCGAATGGATCTTCAAAGGCAAGCCATCGATGCTCGGTGGCGCCTCGGGCGCGGTGGCCGGTCTGGTCGCCATCACCCCGGCCTGCGGTTTCGTCGGCCCGATGGGCGCGCTGATCATTGGTCTGGCCGCCGGCGTCATCTGCCTGTGGGGCGTGAACGGTCTGAAACGCCTGCTGGGCGCTGACGACTCCCTGGACGTGTTCGGCGTCCACGGCGTCGGCGGTATCCTCGGCGCGCTGTTGACCGGCGTGTTCGCCGCGCCATCGCTGGGCGGTCAGGGCATCTTCGACTACGTCGCCAACAAGGCGTCGGCGGACTACTCGATCGTGGGTCAAGTCACCACCCAGGCCACCGCCATCGGCGTCACCATCCTGTGGTCGGCCGTGGTCTCGTTCATCGCCTACAAACTGGTCGACGTCGTCATCGGCCTGCGCGTTCCGGAAGAGGAAGAGCGCGAAGGCCTGGACATCACCACCCACGGCGAATCCGCTTATCATGTTTAATTGACAAGGCTGTTCCGGCCCGCTCCGGCGGGCCGTCAAAAAAGCGCCTCCGAATGGGGCGCTTTTTTCATTTCCACCTTTAAAATAGGGTTTTCGCCCCGATTTGGGCTATCTGCAAGGTAATATTTGAGGTTCTGTTGCCTGGAGGGCCGTCCTCCCGCACATTTAAGGAAGTAATCATGGTTCCCCATCTCGTCACGGCTCTGACCGGCCCGTTGCTCGATCTTGAAGAGAAAATCCTGGCCGCCACGCCGGCCATTGAGCGCTGGTTCCGTCTGGAGTGGCAGGAACATACGCCGCCGTTCTATTGCTCGGTCGATATGCGCAACGCCGGCTACAAGCTGGCGCCGGTCGATACCAACCTGTTCCCCGGCGGTTTCAACCACCTGGCCACCGAAATGCTGCCGCTGTCGGTGCAAGCGGCGATGGCCGCGATCGACAAATACTGTCCTGACGCGCGCAACCTGCTGTTGATCCCGGAAATCCACGAGCGCCACCCGACCTACTGGCAGAACATCGCCCGCTTGATGCAGATCTTCCGCCAGACCGGCCTGCACGTGCGGCTCGGCTCGCTGTCGCCGGAGGTGACGCAGCCGACCCCGCTGGCTCTGCCGGACGGCAACATGCTGGTGGTCGAGCCGCTGGTGCGCTCGGCCAACGGCCGTCGCCTGGGCCTGAAGGATTTCGATCCGTGCACGATTTTGCTCAATAACGACCTGTCGGCCGGCATTCCGGACATCCTGCAGAACATCCACGAGCAGAGCCTGCTGCCGCCGCTGCACGCGGGCTGGGCGGTGCGCCGCAAGAGCAACCACCTGAACGCCTACGACGAGGTGGTGAAGAAATTCGGCAAGCTGATCGGTGTCGATCCGTGGATGCTCAACCCGTTCCATGCCAAGTGCGACGCGGTCAACTTCCGCACCGGCGACGGCTACGAATGCCTGGCCGCCAACGTCGACGCGCTGCTGGCCAAGATCAAGAAGAAGTACAAGGAATACGGCATGAAGGACCAAAAGCCGTTCGTGATCGTCAAGCCGGACGCCGGAACCTACGGCACCAGCATCCTGACGATCAAGGATTCCAGTGAAATCAAGGACTTGAGCCAGGCCCAGCGCGACAAGATGATCGTCATCAAGGATGGCAAGGAGGTCACCGACTTCATCATCCAGGAGGGCGTGCCGACCTTCGAGAGCATCAAGGACGACGTTGCCGAGCCGGTGGTCTATATGATTGACCGGTATGTGGTGGGCGGTTTTTATCGCGTGCATGCGGAAAAGGGCGTCGACCAGAACTTGAACGCGCCCGGTTCACAGTACGTGCCGCTGGCGTTCGCGCAGCAGCACGCGGTGCCGGATCTGAAGGCCAAGCCGGGCACTGCGGCGCCGAATCGTTTCTACGTGTATGGCGTCGTGGCGCGGCTGGCGCTGCTGGCGGCGTCGCTGGAGATGGAGCGTACTGATCCGAATCCGGAAGTGTATTAGACGGTAGCGCCGAGGGTGGCGCCTGCTTTCAACCCGCACGGCGGCATACAGGG
>JBDSKP010000190.1:0-4283 GCA_039916925.1 Duganella sp. | reverse complement strand
TCACCACCGCCAACGCCTTCGTGCTGCGCGGCGCGGTGCCGGTGTTCGTCGACATCCGCGCCGACACGCTCAACCTCGACGAGACCAAGATCGAGGCCGCCATCACGGCGCGCACCCGCGTCATCGTGCCGGTCCACTACGCCGGCGTGGCCTGCGAGATGGACACCATCATGGACATCGCCCGGCGCCACAACCTCATCGTCATCGAGGACGCCGCGCAGGGCATCCTGTCGACCTACAAGGGCCGCCCGCTGGGCAGCATCGGCCACATGGGCACGTACTCCTTCCATGAAACCAAGAACATCGTCGCCGGCGAGGGTGGCGCGCTGCTGGTGAACGATCCGGCGCTGGCCGAACGCGCCGAGATCATCCGCGAGAAAGGCACCAACCGCAGCCAGTTCTTTCGCGGCCAGGTCGACAAGTACACCTGGGTCGACATCGGCTCGTCCTATCTGCCCGGCGAGGTCATCGCCGCCTTCCTGTGGGCCCAGCTGGAAGAGGCCGAGAGCATCAACGGCCGCCGCATGACGTTGTGGGAGCGCTATCACGCGGCGCTGGCGCCGTTCGAGGCGGCCGGCCGGCTGCGCCGCCCGCGCATCCCCGACCATTGCGAGCACAACGCCCACATGTACTACATCCTGCTCGATTCGCTCGAACAGCGCGATGCCGTGATCGCCCACCTCAAGCAACAGGGCGTCTACAGCGTGTTTCACTACGTGCCGCTGCACAGCGCGCCGTACGGCTTGGCGCACAGCCGCTGCCACGGCGACATGGACAACACCGACGGCTTGTCGGCGCGCCTGCTGCGCCTGCCGCTGTGGGTGGGCCTCGAGCCGCACCTCGAGCGCGTCGTCGCCGCGCTCGACAGCGCGCTGCCGCCGGCCGCGCGCCGCTGATTCTTCCTTTTTTTGGTCTCCCCGTGAATACTGTCCCCCAAGCGGCGCCGCGTCCGGCGCCGTCTCCGATCCGCCGGCTGGCCGACCCCGCCGGGCCGCTGGCGCTGCTGCTGGCCGCGCTGCTGGCGCTGGCGCTGGCGCACTGGCTGTTCTCGAGCCCGTTCATGCGCGGCCAGGCCGCGTTCTGGCACCAGCAGGACAACGACCTGGCCCAATACCTGGCCGGGTTCAACGCCTACGTGCACGAGCCGTGGCACTGGCCGTTGCTGCGCATCGAATCGATCAACACGCCCGACGGCACGCTGGCCACCTTCCTCGACACCATCCCGCTGTACGCGATGCTGCTCAAGCTGTGGCAGCACGGTCCCGACACGCCGTACCGCAATCCCTACGCGCTGTGGATCACGCTGTGCTTCCTGTTGCAGGGCGTGGGCGCGTGGTGGATCTGCCGCGAGGCGCGCCTGCGCTCGTGGCCGGTGCTGGCGGCGATGACCTTGATGCTGGCGCTGTTCCCGCCGCTGGCGTTCCGCATCCACCACACCAGCCTGATGTCGCAGTGGCTGCTGCTGTTCGGCCTGGCCGCTTACCTGCGCGGCCAGCGCCTCGGGCGCCTGGCGACGGCGGCCTGGGTGCCGCTGATGCTGGCGGCGTTCTACATCAACATCTACCTGTTCTGCATGCTCGCGCTGCTGTTCGCCGCCGACCTGGCACGCCACGCGCGCGCCGGCGACGCCCGGCGCAGCGCGCTGACGGCGCTGCTGGCCGGCGGCGCCCTGGGGCTGAGCATGCTGGCGACGATGCTGCCGCTGGGCAACGGCGCCGGCGGCGCCGACTGGGGCTTCGGCTACTACTCGATGAACCTGCTCTCGCCGTTCGCCGGCGGACGCCTGCTGCACTTCCCGCACGAGGTGGCCCACGACGGCCAAGGCGAGGGCTACGCCTATGTCGGCGTGTTCGTGCTGCTGGCGGCGGCCTACGCGGTGGCGCTGCGGCGCCGCTTCGATCCGCACTTCTGGCGGCGCCACCGGGCGCTGGCGATCACGCTGGCGCTGATGGCGGCATTTTCGCTGTCCAACATGGTGTACCTGGGCAAGAACGAGCTGTTCCATCTGGACTTGCCGGCCTGGACCAACAAGCTGACCGCCGTCATGCGCAGTTCGGGGCGCTTCTTCTGGCTGCCCGGCTATGTGCTCACGGCGTTCACCGTCGTCACGCTGGCGCGCCACCTGCCGCCGCGGCGCTGCGCGGCGCTGCTGCTGGCGCTGCTGGCGCTGCATGCGTGGGATTTGCGCCCGCATTTCGACGATGTGCACCGCGTCGTCACCGCCCCGGCCGCCGAGCCGGTGCGCGAGGCGTTGTGGACCGGCTTCCTCGGCCCCGACACGCGCGCGCTGCAAGTGTATCCGCCGTTCGGCTGCGACAAGGGGCCGGCCGTCAAGACGCTGTTGCCGACGATGGTGTACGCGGTCAAGCACCGCCTGACCATTTCGACCGGCTATCTGGCGCGGGTCAGGAAGCCGTGCGACAACTATGACGCCGAGATCGCCGGCATCACGACGCCGTCGACGGCGTTCGTGTTCATCAAGAACGATTTCCCGGAACGCCGGCAGATCGACCGCCTGCTCGGCGGCCCGTCCGCCGCGTCCTGCATCGAAGCCGATTTCGCCTGGCTGTGCAAGCGCACGCCGGCCCCCGCAATGGAGAAACAACCGTGAACAAGCTCGTCTCCCTGGTCGCCCCGTTCTACAACGAGGCGGGCAACGTGGCGGAATTTTTCCGCCGCGTCGCCGCCGTCGCCGCCAGTCTGCCGCAATACGATTTCGAGGTGATCGCCGTCAACGACGGCAGCCGCGACGCCACCTGGCAGGAGCTGCGGCAGGCCCACGCCACCCACGCGCGCGTGGTGATCGTCGATTTGTCGCGCAACTTCGGCAAGGAGGCGGCCCTCACCGCCGGCCTGGACCGCGCCAACGGCGACGCCGTGGTGCCGATCGATTCCGACCTGCAGCACCCTCCCGAGCTGATCGCCGACATGCTGGCGCAGTGGGAACGGGGCGCCGAGGTGGTGCTGGCCCAGCGCGTCGACCGCGAGACCGACGGCCTGATGCAGAAACTGTCGGCCGGCCTGTTCTACCGCCTGCACAACCGCATCTCGCAGGTGCGGGTGCCGTACAACGTCGGCGACTTCCGGTTGATGGACCGCGCGGTCGTGACGGCGCTGCGCCGGTTGCCGGAGAACCACCGTTTCATGAAGGGCTTGTTCGCCTGGCTCGGCTTTCGCACCGTCACCGTGCCGTACACGGTGGCCGAGCGGGTGGCCGGGGAGTCGAGCTTTAATTTCTGGCGCCTGTGGAACCTGGCGCTCGAGGGCATCACCAGCTTCAGCACGGCGCCGTTGCGGGTCTGGACCTACCTCGGCCTGGGCACCTCGGCGGTGGCGATGCTGTACGCGGCGCTGATCGTGCTCAAGACGCTGATCGGCGGCGTCGACGTGCCCGGTTACGCGTCGCTGATGGTGAGCGTGATGTTCTTCGGCGGCGTGCAGCTGATCGGCATCGGCGTGCTGGGCGAATACATCGGCCGCATCTACCACGAGGTCAAGCGCCGCCCGGTCTACCTGGTGCGCGAGTCGCACGGCGAGCAGACCGATGATTGACGAACGCTGGCGCCGGCCGCTGGCGTTCGCCGTGGTGGGGGCGATCAACACGGCGCTGCACAGCGGCGCGGTAGTGGCGCTGGTCGAACCGGGCCTGACCGGCCCGGTGCTGGCCAACGCCGCCGGCTTCGCGCTGGCCAACACCTTCTCGTACTTCGCCAACGCGCGCCTGACGTTCCGCCAACGCCCCAGCTGGGCGCTGTACCGGCGCTTCGCGACCGTTTCGATGGGCAGCCTGGGCCTGACGTTGGCGCTATCGACGCTGGCCCAGGCGATGCGCTGGCACTACCTGTGGGGCCTGCTGCTGGTGTTGCTCAGCGGCCCGGTGCTGACCTACCTGCTGCACCTGCGCTTCACCTTCCGCCGCCCGCGGGCGAAGCCGCCGGTCGACCACGTCGACCGGCCCGGCTAACCGGCCGGGCGCCGCCGCTACGGGCGCGGCGCCACCACGCACAACTGATAGGCGGTGCGCCGGCTACCGCTGCGCGACGCGTACACCCGGCAAGCGCCGGCATCGAGCGCCAGGCCGTACCGGGCCAGGGTGGCGGCGCCGCGCGCCAGCCGCTGCCGCCCGCGCGCGGCCGCGCCCTCCTGTTCGGCCGCGCCTGGCCAGCCCGCCGCCGGCGGCGCCTCGGCATACAACATCGCGTAGAACGGTCCGCCCCGCTGGGCCAGCATGGCGCGCATCCGCGCGAGATAGGCGGGCGACTCGGGGAAGCCGGCGCCGAGCG
>JBDSKP010000189.1:0-5559 GCA_039916925.1 Duganella sp. | reverse complement strand
CGGCACCATGGCGGCGGCGTTCTTCCCCATGACCGCGAGCGCCGAACTGAGCTTGCCGTTCGCCGCCGGCAACCACCTGTTGCTGGGACTGGTGCGGCCATTCTTCTCGCCCGGCTCGGACAGCGGCTTCAGCCTCTCGGTCGCCAACGGCGGCGTATCGCTGTATTCGGGCAGCTTCACCACGCTGGCCGAGGCAGCGGCCGTGTTCAACGGCCACGTGCTCGATCTGGGCGTCATCAACGCCAACACGCTCAACCTGCTGCTGACCTTCACCTTGGACCGGGGCATCTACGGCTTCACCTATCTGGTCGGCCAGGGCGGCGCGCCAACGGCGGTGCCGGAGCCGGGCAGCGCGATGTTGTTGATGGTGGGACTGGCGCTGATGGCGTGGCGCGCCGGCGCGTTCAAGGCAGCGCGCATCGGTCCGACGCGCCGCATGCCCGCCGCTTGATTTGCGCCGTGTGATTTGCGCTGCTTGAGTTGATATCGCGCCAAGCTTTTCCGGCGGCGCCACGGCGCCGCGGCGTTCAAAAAACCACGTTTGCCGCGCGCGGCTTACATTTCGCAAGTCACCGGCTTCCACGCATACGCCCTTATGCCATAAGGGCGTATGCGAAACACGGCGGGCCCGCCGCCGTCCCGCCGCGACCTTCCCGCCTCCCCGCTACACACCAGTCCGGAAAATACTTGCCACACGTAACGAGAACGTGACATGATAAATATCAGACTTTGGTTTGGTTGTTGCGCATTTCAAAAGGGAATGTGGTCGCTATGGTGTTGGATTTCTCCCCCCGCCCGCAACGGGCCTGGCACGAGATGGCTTGCAACGCCCAAGCCCGATTCAACGACGAGCCGAAACACCGCTTGTATATCGCTAGCCTCCACGGCATTTCCCCGCTGATGCATTTTCGCTTGTCCACGAACTATCGCCCGCGCGCCGCGCGCGCAGCGGCGGTGCATCCGCTTTAGGAGAAACTATGTTTGCAAACATGAAGGTGGCGGTCCGGCTCGGACTGGGGTTCGGCGCGGTGGTTTTATTGTTGCTGGTGCTGTCGGTGATCAGCATGCAGCGCATGGCCGCCATGGACCAGGACAGGGATTTGATGATGGAGGACCGCTATCCCAAGGTCATGCTGGCCAACGAGGCGGCCAGGCGCACCCTGGACAACGCCCGCCAGGTGCGCAGCATGCTGCTGACCAGCAGCGACGAGGAACGTGAAAAATACAAGGCGGTGGTCGAGGTCAACCGGGCCAAGGTGACCGAGGTTCTGGCCAAGCTCGACAAGATGCTCATCCTGCCCAAGGCGCGCGTGGTGTTCAAGGAGATCACCGACAAGAACAGTGTGCTGAACCTGGCGTACAACGAGCTGTACGACCTGATCAAGGCCGATCCCAAGAAGGCGCTCACGTTCCTGAAGGAGCGGTTCGTCGCCGTCAATGGCGGCTACCTGGCGTCGCTCGACGCGCTGGTCCAGTTCCAGAACGAGCTGATGGACCAGGAGCGGATCACCGCCAACGCCAATTACGAAACCACGCGCACGGTGATCCTCACGCTGTCGGTGTCGGCGGTGTTGGCGGCCGTGGCGCTGGCGTGGCTGATCACCGCCAGCCTGACCAAGAGCCTTGGCGGCGAGCCGAACTACGCGGCCGAGGTGATGCGCCGCATTTCCGACGGCGACCTCAGCGGCGAGGTGCTGACCAAGCCGGGCGACCGCGGCAGCCTGCTGCTCAACGTCAAGCAGATGGTGGGCAAGCTCAAGCAAGTGATCGACGGCCAGCGCGCGGTGGTGGAGGCGGCCAACCGCGGCAACTTCGCCGCGCGCATCGACCTCAACGGCTTGCAGGGTTTCCAGCGCGAGATGGGCGAGGGCTTGAACCAGCTGGCCACCACCACCGGCGCCAGCATCGACGACGTGGTGCGGGTCATGGGCGCGATGTCGGAGGGCGACCTGACGCAGACCATCGACAAGCCCTACGAGGGCGCGTTCGGCGAGCTGAAAAAATATGCCAACGACACCGTGGGCAAGCTGGCGCAGGTGGTGTCGGAGGTCAACGCCAACGCCGAGGGCCTGGCGGCCGCCTCCGAGGAGGTCAGCGCGACGGCCAATTCGCTGGCGCAGGCGGCCAGCGAACAGGCCGCCGGTGTCGAGGAAACCTCGGCGTCGGTCGAGCAGATGACGGCGTCGGTGGCGCAAAACACCGACAACGCCAAGGTGACCGACGCCATGGCCAGCCGCGCGGCGGCCGAGGCCACCGAGGGCGGCGATGCGGTGCGCTCGACGGTGTCGGCGATGAAACAGATCGCCGCCAAGGTGCTGATCATCGACGACATCGCCTACCAGACCAACCTGCTGGCGCTGAACGCGGCCATCGAGGCGGCGCGCGCGGGCGAGCACGGCAAGGGCTTCGCCGTGGTCGCGGCCGAGGTGCGCAAGCTGGCCGAGCGCAGCCAGATCGCCGCGCAGGAGATCGGCGAGGTCGCCACCAGCAGCGTCAGCCTGGCCGAGCAGGCCGGCCACATGCTGGGGGCGATGGTGCCGAACATCAAAAAGACGTCCGAGCTGGTGCAGGAGATCACGGCCGCGTCGGAGGAGCAGTCGTCGGGGCTGGCGCAGATCAACAGCGCCATCGCTCAGCTGAGCCAGACCACGCAGCAAAACGCGGCCGGCTCGGAGGAGCTGGCGTCGACGGCCGAGCAGATGAGCAGCCAGGCCGAGGAGCTGCAGCAGGCGATGAGCTTCTTCAAGGTCAGCCATGCCAGCGGCGCCAGCAGGAGCGCCGCGCCACGCGCGCAACCGCGCGCCGGCAGTTCGCGCAACACGCTGACGGCGCGTCATGCCGACCTCGGCGGCGCGGCGCCGGACGAGTCGAAGTTCGTCAAGTATTAGAACACCACGGAGTCACGTCCGCTTCGGTATCTCCAGGCCCCTGGCCACGGCCGGACGGGCGACGAACGCCGCCAGCGCGCGCGTCACGTGCGGGAAGTCGGCGATGCCCACCAGCTCGCCCGCCCCGTAGAAACCGATCAGGTTGCGCACCCATGGGAAGATCGCGATGTCGGCGATCGTGTACTCGTCGCCGGCCACCCAGCGGCGCGTCGCCAGCTGTCCGTCGAGCACGCCGAGCAGCCGCTTGGCCTCGGCCACGTAGCGGTCGCGCGGACGCTTGTCCTCGTAGTCCTTGCCGGCGAACTTGTGGAAAAACCCGACCTGGCCGAACATCGGCCCGATGCCACCCATCTGGAACATCACCCACTGCAACGCCTCATAGCGCCCGGCGGTGTCGGCCGGCAGCAACCGGCCGCTCTTGGCCGCCAGATAAATCAGGATCGCGCCCGATTCGAACAGCGCCAGCGGCTTGCCGTCCGGACCGTTCGGATCGATGATGGCGGGGATCTTGTTGTTCGGATTGAGCGACAGGAATTCCGGCGACAGCTGGTCGCTGGTGTCAAAATTGACCAGGTGCGGCTCGTACGGCAACCCGGTTTCCTCCAGCATGATGGAGACCTTGACGCCGTTGGGCGTGGGCAGCGAGTACAGCTGGATCCGGTCGGGGTGCCGGGCCGGCCATTTTGCGGTGATGGGGAAGGTGGAGAGATCGTTCATGTATGGCCTTTCAACATATGCGTCCCACAAAATACCAGAAATCACGAATCCGGGTCCGGCCCACGCCCGGTGGCGGCATGCGAGCGCTCCCCCGCACGCAAATGCGATTGATTATCATTTATAATATGGGCCATATTTCAACGTCCACGGATTTCCATGTCTTCACGCACCACCGCGCGCCGGCTCGCCCTGAGCCTGCTGTCCGCCGCCCCGCTCGCCTGCTCCGTCCACGCGCAAACCACCACCGATGACGCCGCCGGCGCCGCCACGGCCGACCTCGCGCTGCCGCAAGTCACCGTCTCCGCCGACCGCGCCACCGGCCAGTACAACCCGCAACATAGCAGCGGCGCCACGCGCACCGACACGCCGCTGCGCGAAGCGCCGCAATCGGTCCGGGTGATCGGCGAGCGGCAGATCGAAGACCTGGGCGCGCTGCGCCTGGCCGACACCGTCGATTTCGTCAGCGGCATTTCCCGCCTCAACGATTTCGGCGGCACCTGGGACAACTTCGGCATCCGCGGCTTCAGCAGCACCGACATGGGCTTCCTGGTCAACGGCTTCCCCGGATCGCGCGGCTACAATCCGCCGCGCGACAGCGCCACCGTCGAGCGCTTCGAGTTCCTCAAGGGGCCGGCGTCGGCGCTGTACGGCAGCAGCGAGCCGGGCGGCACCATCAACATCGTCACCAAGAAGCCGAAGTTCGCCGCGCACAACAGCGCCGAGGCCGCCCTGGGCAGCCGCGGCTTGCGCCGCGCCGCCGTCGACAGCACCGGCGCGCTCGGCGCCGGCGTGGCCTACCGCCTCAACCTGATGACGGAGCAGGGCGACAGCCGCTCCACGCTGCTCGGCAACAAGCGCACCTTGGTGGCGCCGGCCCTGACCTGGGTCATCGATCCGCAAACGATGCTGAACTACGAGGCGGAGTTCCTGCGCGCCGACACCCCGCTCGACCGCGGCCTGGTCAACGTGCGCGGCGCGCTCGGCACGCTGCCGCGCGACCGCGTACTGAACGAGCCGTCCGACGGCAACATGCGCCTCGCCAGCGACACCCACCAGTTGACCGTCGAGCGCGCGCTGGCCGAACACTGGCGCGCGCGCTTCGGCGCCAGCTACAAGCACAGCACGTTCGACGGCAACTACACCGAGGCGAGCTCGCTGGCGGCCGACCACCGCAGGCTCAACCGCCAGGCCACGTGGCGCCAGTTGCCGTCGCGCGACGTGTCGGTGCAGGCGGAGGTGGAGGGCAAGTTCGACACCGGCGCGGTCGGCCACACGGCGCTGGTCGGCGCCGAGGCGTCGCGCCTGTGGATGAACACCGAGATCCTGCGCTCGGCCAACACGCCGCTCGACATCTACAATCCCGTCTACGGCGCGCCGGCGCCGGCCTTGACCACGCGCACGTCCAGCACGGATGAGCGCCAGCGGGTCGGGGCGCTGTTCGCGCAGGACCAGCTGAGCCTGTCCGCGCGCTGGAAGCTGCTCGCCGGCCTGCGCTGGGACCGCTACGGGCGGGACATCGACAACCGCGTCGCCCGGACCGCGACGGCGACGCGGCAAAGCGCCGTGTCGCCGCGCGCCGGCCTGACCTTCCTGCCCAACGAGTGGAGCTCGCTGTACGTGTCGGCCGCCAAATCGTTCCGCGGCAACAGCGGCACCGACATCGACGGCAACCCGTTCGCGCCACAGCGCTCGACGTCGTACGAGGCGGGCTGGAAGCTGCAGACGCTCGACCAGCGCCTGGGCGCCAATTTCGCCGTGTACGACATCGCCAAGACCAACGTGCTGACCGCCAGCGACGTGCCCGGCTATTCGGTCGCCGCCGGCAAGGTCAAGAGCACCGGCGTCGAGGCCGACGTGTACGGCCAGATCGATAGCCACTGGCGCGTGAGCGGCAATTTTTCCTGGGACGACGCGCGCGTGGTCAGCGACCGCACGCTGGCCGCCGGCGCGCGCT
>JBDSKP010000188.1:0-9108 GCA_039916925.1 Duganella sp. | reverse complement strand
GGCGCGACCGGCGTCGCCGTGCAGGTGCGGGACGAGGCCGGTAACGCGTTGCCCGACGCCGTGGTCTACATCGAGGCCGAGGGCGGCCCCGGCGCCGGCAAGGCGCCCGCCAACGCCGAGATCGAGCAGAAACACTTGAAGTTCATGCCGCTGGTGACCGTGGTGCAGACCGGCGGCAAGGTGTTTTTCCCGAATAACGACAGGGTCCGCCACCACGTCTACTCTTTTTCGGCCGCCCACAAGTTCGACCAAAAACTGTACTCCGGCCAGGCGGCCGAGCCACAGGTGTTCGACAAGGCCGGCACGGTGGTCCTCGGCTGTAACATCCACGACAAGATGCTGGCCTACGTCAAGGTCGTCGATACGCCGTACTTCGCCAAGACCGACGGCGCCGGCGCGGCCCGCGTCGAGCTGCCGGCCGGCGGCAGGTATGTGGTCAAGGCCTGGCACTACAACACCGCCGGCGGCGCCACGCCCGAGCAGGTGTTGACGGTGAAGCCCGGCGAGGCGCTGTCGACGGCCGTCTTTAAACTGCCGATGAAGCCGCCTGCGGCGGTCGACACCACATCATCCTCTTATTATTAAAGGAACCGTCTGAGCATGCGTATGCGTTTTCGCAGCCTGGAGAGCCGGATCGTCACGCTTTTCCTGGTCCTGATCGTGGCCGTGCAGGTGATCGGCCTGGTGGTGATCCAGCGCGGCATCGACAACAACGCGCGCTTGGCGATCAGCGGTGAACTCAATAACGGCACCAAGGTATTCCGCCGCCTGCTCGACCAGAACGCGCAGAACCTGCGCTTCGGCGCCCGGCTGCTGGCGCGCGACACCGCTTTTCTGGCCGCCATCGGCAACAACGACGAGGGCGACCGCGCCACCATCGAATCGGCGCTGGCCAACAGCGGCCGCCGCATCAAGGCGTCGCTGACGATGCTGGTCAGCGCCGAACGCAAGATCAGCGTGTCGACCAACGCCAGCCAGGCCGCCGGCCTGGAAAACATGGCCGTCAGCATGCTCGACGCGGCGGAGGCGGCCGACGGCGCCAACGGCATCGCCATCATCGAGCGCCGCCCGTACCAGATCGTCGTCATCCCGGTCAAGGCGCCGGTCACCATCGGCTGGATCGTGATGACGTTCCCGATCGACCGGCAACTGGCCAACGAGATGCGCGAGGTCAGTTCGCTGCACACCACCGTGCTGACCCGCGACCAGCGCGGCAAATGGATGTCGGCCGGCTCCTCCCACGTGGGCGCGTCGGCGCAATCGGTGGTCGAGCAGTTGCAGGCCTTGCCGACCGCGCCCGCCGGGCCGTTCGACATCGAGGTTGAGACCGGCCGGTACAGCGCGCGCCTGATGTCGATCGGCGACGACAACGGCCAGACCGCCAGCGTGCTGCTGGCCCGCTCGATCGACGAGGCGACCGCCGAATACGCGCGCCTGGAGCGCTGGCTGATCTTCCTGACCATCGGCGGCATCGCCATCTCGACGCTGGCCATCATCTTCACCGCCAAGCGCATCGCCCAGCCGATCAGCGAGCTGGCCGACACCGCCAAGCGCCTGGAGCGGGGCGACTACAAAGGCCAGATCGACACCAGCCGCGAGGACGAAATCGGCGCGCTGGCCCACGCCTTCGATTCGATGCGCGAAGGGATCGCCAAGCGCGAACAGGAGATCCGCCGCCTGGCCTACTGGGACACGCTGACCAATCTGCCCAACCGCGCGCAGTTCCTGCTGCTGCTCAACGACGCGATGGAGGACGCCCGCAAACGCGAGGAGGCCGTGTTCGTGCTGATGATGGACCTGGACCGCTTCAAGCACGTCAACGATGTCATGGGCCACAATTTCGGCGACGCGCTGCTGCGCCAGGTGGCCGGCCGCCTGCAACTGCTGCTGGCCAACCGCCGGCAGTCGTCGGCGCAGGTGGCGCGCCTGGGCGGCGACGAATTCGCGGTGCTGCTGCCGGCGTCGGACGTTGACGCGGCGCGGCGCATGGCGGCGGAAATCCTGCAGGCGCTGGAGACGCCGCTGTCGCTGGAGGACCAGATGGTCGACATCGGCGCCGGGCTGGGGATCGCCGGCTATCCCGTTCACGGCAGCGACGGCGAAGCGTTATTAAGCATGGCCGAGGTGGCGATGTACGCAGCCAAGCAGCGCAACGACGGCGCCGTGGTTTACGACGCGGCGATGGACAAGTCCAGCGAAAAGAGCCTGTCGCTGCTGTCGGAGCTGCGCGGCGCGATCGAACGCAACGAGTTCCGCCTGCACGTGCAGCCGAAGATCATGCTCGATACCGGCAAGGTGGTGGGCATCGAATCGCTGGTGCGCTGGGCGCATCCGGTGCGCGGCAACGTGTTCCCGGACGAATTCATCCCGTTCGCCGAGCAAACCGGTTTTATCCGCGTGCTCACGCGGTGGGTGATGGAGAAGTCGGCCGAGCTGTGTCAGCAGCTGGCCGCGCAGGGCCATCACCTGAAAGTGTCGGTCAACCTGTCGACGCGCGACTTGCTCGACCAGGACCTGCCGGCCAAGTTCGGCGAACTGCTCGAGCGGCACAAGCTGTCTCCCGGCTCGTTCTGCCTGGAGATCACCGAGAGCGCCATCATGGACGACCCGGTGCGCGCGCAAGCGACGCTGGAGCGCCTCAGCGCCATGGGCGTGGACCTGTCGATCGACGATTTCGGCACCGGCTACTCGTCGCTGGCGTACCTGAAGCGGCTGCCGGTCGATGAACTCAAGATCGACAAATCCTTTGTGCTCAATATGGAGCACGATGTCGGCGACACCAAGATCGTCCGCTCGACGATCGACCTGGGTCACAACATGGGGCTGCGTGTGGTTGCCGAGGGCATCGAGAGCGAGGCCGTATGGCGGCTGTTGGCCGATCTCGGATGCGACCAGGGGCAGGGCTACTTCATGAGCCGTCCGATCCCGGCCGATCAGTTGATCGGCTGGCTGGAGAAGTGGCAGGCGCCGATCGCCGCCGGCGACGGTATGATCGGAATCACGTAGGGCGGATTAGGCGGAACGCCGTAATCCGCCATCGATGAGTCGCCGACGAATCACACATGGCGGATTACGCTGCGCTAATCCGCCCTACGATGTCCGGCGGCCCATCGCCGTTATTTGCATTCCAGACAAGCGATTCCGCCGTATCGCACCTTTCGCAAATGCCGAAAACCTTCGACCTCGCCCAATTTCGAAAGCCGCCTCGATACACCGGCCGATGTGCTGACGATGTACCGCGCCTATAACGCCGCCGACGACGCGGAGCGGACCTTCCGCGGCGATTTCGGCGCCGCGCTGGAAGAACCGTCGCCACAGCATTTCGGGCGCGGCTACGTCGGCTACTGGGAGACGCGCAATCTGCGGATGGCCTCCAACATCCGCGACGCCATGACCGCGCGGCCCGGCGTGCGCATGCTGGTGGTAATACGTATCTGAAGCCTACCTCGATCAAATGCACGACGTGCGTATCGTCGCCACCGATCGGCTGCCGCGCGCCGAATAAAACACGATCAGAGCGCTTGCCTAACGTTGCTAATTTGTCACAAAGCAAGCTATCATCGATCTGGCCGCCCGTCGTGGAACGGGCGCCATTGAACGTCGGTGGGCCTTACCCGGTCAGCCGTTCCCGAACATTCTACGACCACGGAACTTTGAATGAAGCAATTGAAACGCGCCGCGCTGGCGGCCGCCGTCCTGCTGGCGCAAGGCGCCATCGCACAAACCTGCGCAAATCCCGGCACCAACGCAGGCACCAGCGCAGGCACCAGCGCAGGCACCAGCCTGACCTACCCGGCCACCCGCACTGTCGACCAGACCGACGATTACCACGGTGTCAAGGTGGCCGACCCCTATCGCTGGCTGGAGGACGCCAACAGCGCCGACACCAAGGATTGGGTCGACGCCCAGAACAAGCTCACGCAAGGCTACCTGTCGAACATCCCCGGCCGCGAGGCGATCAAGACGCGCCTGACGAAGCTGTGGAACTTCGAGCGCTTCAGCGTGCCGTTCAAGGAAGGCGGGCGCTATTTCTACAGCCGTAACGACGGCCTGCAGAACCAGTCGGTGCTCTACACGATGAAAACGTTGGCCGACGTGCCGCGCATGCTGCTCGATCCGAACACGCTGGCCGCCGACGGCACCGTGGCCCTGGCCGGACTGGCCGTGAGCCCCAACGGCAAGTACCTCGCCTACAGCACGGCGGCATCGGGCTCCGACTGGAACGAGATCAAGGTGCGCGACATCGACAGCGGCAGGGACGTCGACGACCATATCAAATGGGTCAAGTTCTCCAACACGGCATGGCTGCACGACGGCTCCGGCTTCTTCTACAGCCGCTACGACGAGCCGAAAGAGGCGACCAAACTGGCCGAGGTCAATTACTTCCAGAAGCTGTACTTCCACAAACTGGGCACGCCGCAAAGCGCGGACACGCTGGTCTACGACCGCCCGGACCACAAGGACTGGGGCTTCAGCGCCGATGTGACGCAGGATGGCCGTTACCTGGTCATCACAGCCTCGCAGGGCACCGAGAACAAGAACCGCGTGTTCTACAAGGATTTGAGCCGCAAGGACGCGAAAGTCGTCGGCCTGCTGGAAGACTTCGACGCCGCCTATAACTTCGTCGGCAACGACGGCCCGGTGTTCTGGTTCCACACCGAGCGCAACGCGCCGCGCGGGCGCATCGTCAGCATCGATACGCGCAAGCCGTCGGTGCTGAACTGGAAGCAGATCGTGCCGGAGAGCTCCAACACGCTGGTGTCGGCATCCATCGTCAACCAGCAACTGCTGGTCGATTACCTGAGCGACGCGCATAGCCTGGTCAAGGTGTTCGACCTCAAAGGCAAGCCGCTGCACGATATCGAATTGCCGGGACTCGGCACGGCCGCCGGCTTTGGCGGCAAGCGCCTCGACACCGAGACCTTCTATTCGTACACCAGCTTCACCACGCCGACCACCATCTATCGCTACGATCTGAAGGCCAACCAGAGCAGCGTGTATCGCCAGCCGAAGGTGGACTTCGATCCGGCCGGCTTCGAGACGCGCCAGGAATTCTTCACCAGCCGCGATGGCACCAAGGTGCCGATGTTCATCGTCGCCAAGAAGGGCTTGAAGCTGGACGGCACCAATCCGACCTACCTGTATGGCTACGGCGGCTTCAATATCTCGCTGACGCCCGCGTTCTCGGTCGCCAACCTGGCGTGGCTGGAAATGGGCGGCGTCTACGTCATGGTCAATCTGCGCGGCGGCGGCGAGTACGGCGAATCGTGGCACGAGGCGGGCACCAAGCTGCACAAGCAAAACGTGTTCGACGATTTCATCGGCGCGGCCGAATGGCTGATCGCGCACAAGGTGACGTCGTCGGCCAAGCTGGCGAGCGGCGGCGGCAGCAACGGCGGCCTGCTGGTGGGCGCGGCGATGACGCAGCGTCCGGAACTGTTCGCCGCGGCGATCCCGCAGGTGGGGGTGCTCGACATGCTGCGCTTCCATAAATTCACGATCGGCTGGGCGTGGACGTCGGATTACGGCTCGTCGGACAACGCCGAGGAGTTCAAGGCGCTGGTCAAGTACTCGCCGTTGCACAACCTGAAGAAGGGCACCTGCTATCCGGCCACGATGATCACCACCGCCGATCATGACGACCGCGTGGTTCCGGCGCACAGCTTCAAGTTCGCCGCCACCGCTCAGGCCGACCAGGCCGGCGTTGCGCCGATCCTGATCCGCATCGACACCAAGGCCGGCCACGGCGCCGGCAAGCCGACCACCAAGCAGATCGAGGAGGTGGCGGATCGCTGGGGCTTCCTCAGCCACGCGCTGGGTATGGACGAAGCGCCGGCGGTGCAAGCCACCGCGTCGGCGACGGTCAAGCCATCGGCAGGGCCGCGATGAGGACCGCGCCAGCAGCCGGGCCGCTGCTGCTTGCCCTCCTGATGTTGGGTGCCGCGCCGGTGGCGCCGGCGCTGGCTCAATCGAACAACCCCGCAGGCGCACCGGTCGCCAAGTCGATGGCCGACGCCACGCGCGGCCTGCAATCGCAGCCGGGCTTCATCGACGTCTGGCGCGACGCGGCCAAGGGCAGGGTGCTGCTCTCGGTCGCCATGCTGGAGCAGCCGTTCCTGCTATTGAGTTCCCTTCCATATGCACTGGGCTCGAATGACGTCGGCCTCGATCGCGGTCAGGCCGGCGACATGCGCACGGTCCATTTCGAAAAGCACGGCGGCAAGCTGTTCCTGGTTCAGGACAACACCGGCTACATCGCGGCGTCGGCGGACAAGGACGAGCGGGCCGCCGTCACGGAATCGTTCGCCAACGCCGTGCTGTGGTCGGGCGACATCCTGGCCAGCGATGGCGGTGCCCACCTGGTCGACTTCTCCGGCTTCCTGCTGGCCGACCGCCATGGCGTCGCCGCCCGGCTGGCGGCCGCCAGGCAGGGTGCCTACGCGGTCGATCCGGCGCGCAGCGCGGTGCTGGCCGAGCAGGCCAAAGCCTTTCCCGAGAACGTGGAACTCGAATCGCTGCTGACCTTTGCCGGGCCGGGGCAGGGCGAATACGTGCGGCAGGTCGCCGCCGATCCGGCCAGCCTGTCGATGCGCCAGCGTATCAGCATGGTGCGCCTGCCGGCGCTCGACGGCCAATCCGGCTGGCGTCCGCGCGTCTATCATCCATTCTCCGGCGGTTTTGACGTCAGTTACTACGACTTCGCCACGCCGCTCTCGAGCAGCATCGACGTGCACTGGCAGGTGCGGCATCGCCTCGAAAAGACCGATCCCACGGCGGCGGTCAGTACCGTCAAGAAGCCCATCGTCTACTACGTTGACCGTGGCGCGCCGGAACCTGTGCGCAGCGCGCTGCTGCAAGGCGCCTCGTGGTGGGCCAGCGCGTTCGAAAACGCCGGTTTCAAGGATGCCTACCGTGTCGAGCTGCTGCCGGAAGGCGTCGACGCCATGGACATCCGTTATAACGTCATCCACTGGGTGCACCGCGCCACGCGCGGCTGGTCGTACGGGAACGCGCTGGCCGATCCGCGCACCGGCCAGATCATCCGGGGCGCCGTCACGCTGGGATCGCAGCGTGTGCGCCAGGACATCCTGATCGCCGAAAGCCTGCTTGCCCCGTACGGCAAAAACGCCCCCGCCGACAAACACAAGCTGGCCGAGGAAATGGCGCTGGCGCGCCTCAGGCAGTTGGCCGCGCACGAAGTCGGCCACACGCTCGGCTTCGCGCACAACTTCGCGGCCAGCCGCATGGCGGGCGGGAACGGCTCGGTGATGGACTATCCGCATCCGCTTCTGAAGCTCGACGCGCGTGGCGAAATCGATTTGACCGACGCTTATGGCGTGGGCATCGGCCCCTGGGACGACTACATCGTCAAATACGTCTACGGCGATTTCGGCGGCGGCGCGCGGGAGCAGGCCGCCCTGGCCAAACTGCGCGGCGACGCCAGGGCGGCGGGCATGTTGTACTCCAGCGACCAGGACGACCGCACGCCGGGCGCCAGCCACCCGGACGGCCTGCTGTGGGACTTCGGCCCGGACTCGATCAAGACCTGGGATCAACTGGGCGCGGTGCGTCAACGCGCGCTGCAAACCTTCTCGGTCGACGTCCTGCCCGACCCGCGCCAGATCGGCGAGCTGGAAGCGCGTCTGGTGCCCGTCTACCTGCTGCAGCGCTACCAGGGCGAAGCGGTGGCGCGCCTGATCGGCGGCGGCGATTTCGATTACACCACGGGCGGGGACGTCAAGGCCGGCATCGGCAAGGCCGGTGTCAACGTCACGCCGGCCGCGGTGCAGCGCCAGGCGCTGAACCGCCTTGCCGACAGCCTGCGCGCCGAATATCTGGCGCTGCCGGCGAGCGTGCTCGATGTGCTGACACCACCGGCGATGGGACATGACCGGGGCCGCGAGTACTTCGCCACCCGCATGGGTTCCGTGTTCGACGCCTTCTCGATCGCCGAGACGGGGGCCGCGCAGACGGCCGGCTTCCTGCTGGACCCGGGCCGCGTCAACCGTCTGTCGTGGCAGCATGCGCGGGACGCGCAGCAGCCCGGCGTGCAGGAGACGTTCGCCCTGCTGCTGCAAAGGACCTGGAAGCGCGAGCCGGTGCCGGCATCGGTGATTGGGGGCGAGGCGGTGCAGCTGGCTGCCAATTGGGTACTGCTCGACGGCGTGCTGAATTTGCTGGACGGCGGCAAACTGCATCCGAACGTGGCCGCCGAAGTCACGCAATCGGCGCGCGAGCTGGCGCAGTGGCTGCAAAAGAACCCGGGCAAAGGCGTCACCGCCGGCAGCCGAAAGGAAGCGGCCGAACTGATTTCCGCCTATTTGAAGGACCCGCGCGGCGTCAAATTGCGCACGGCGCCGCCGGTTCCGCCGGGCGCCCCGATCTGAGGCGTGAGACCACGCAAGCTGGCGCGCGCACCAAAATGATGCCTTTTTTCGGTGCGCACGGCCGTGGTGCGCATGCGAGCACCAAAGTAAAATACAGTTAAATCATAGACTTAAAATATGCACCAAGTTGGAACAAATATTGCTTATATGGATATTCGTTTTCAAATCGTGCATTATTTTGGGGAGTGATTTTGATGGGTTTACATAAAGACGGCGCCGACGCATTGTTCATTTTGCTGGGTGCCATCATGATTTTGGCGATGCACGCCGGCTTCGCGTTTCTGGAGCTGGGCACCGTGCGCAAGAAGAATCAGGTCAACGCGCTGGTCAAGATTCTGGTGGATTTCGCGGTATCGACCATCGCCTACTTCTTCGTCGGTTACAGCATCGCCTATGGCGTCAATTTCTTCTCTTCGGCCGATGTTCTTGCCGCCAAAAACGGTTATGAGCTGGTCAAGTTCTTCTTCCTGCTGACGTTCGCCGCCGCCATCCCGGCGATCATCTCGGGCGGCATCGCCGAGCGCGCGCGCTTCCATCCGCAGCTGATCGCCACCGCGCTGCTGGTCGGCTTTGTCTATCCATTCTTCGAGGGGATCGTCTGGAACCGCCGCTTCGGCATCCAGGACTGGCTGCTGCAGGCCTTCGGCGCCGAGTTCCACGATTTTGCCGGTTCGGTGGTGGTGCACGCGGTGGGCGGCTGGATCGCGCTGCCGGCGGTGCT
>JBDSKP010000187.1:0-3124 GCA_039916925.1 Duganella sp. | reverse complement strand
GTCGGTCAGGTGGCGCAGCCGGCCAACTGGAACGCCTACGTGCAAAAACTGATCACGCCCAACCTCAAGCAGATCAGCCGGGGCCAGCTCAAGATCGACGGCAGCACCGTCAGCGTGCGCGGCGAGGTGGCCAACGAGGCGCAGCGGCAGAAGATCGCCAGCGACTTCGCCACCAGCCTCAATCCGACCTATGTGGTCAACAACGGGCTGCGCGTGTCGGCCGCCGAGCAGAACATCCTCGACAACACCTTGGGCAACCGCATCGTCGAATTCGAAAGCGGCAAGGCGACGTTGACGCCGGCCGGCCAGGCCATCCTCGACCAGATGGGCGCGGCGATGCAGAAGCTGCAGGGCCGCAAGGTGGAAATCATCGGCCACACCGACAACCAGGGCCTCAAGGCCAGCAACCAGAACCTGAGCCAGGCGCGCGCCGAGGCGGTCAAGACCTATCTGATCGGCAAGGGCCTGAACGGTGACCTGCTGACCGCGTCGGGCCAGGGCTCGGACCGTCCGATCGCCAGCAACGACACGCCGGACGGACGCCCGCGCAACCGCCGCATCGAGTTCCGCATCGCCCAATAAGCGGTGCATTACATTCAAAGGTAACGTATGTTTTCAGCAGAACAATTGCTCGGCCCGATCAGCCCGGGCGCCCCCAGCGGCGAAGACCTGTCGTTCTCGGCCGATCTGGACGCCATCGCCCAGGCGCGCCGTTTCGACGATCCGTCGCTCGACCAGGGTGAATGGGTGACCGAGCTCAAGGAAGCCGACTGGGACTTCGTGGTGCGCCGCTGCGCCGCCCTGCTGCAGGAAAAGAGCAAGGACCTGCGGCTGGCCGTGTGGCTGACCGAGGCCGGCGCCAAGACCGTCGGCCTGCGCGCGCTGGGCGAAGGTTTCAAGGTGCTGGCCGGGCTGTGCCGCGATTTCTGGGACCAGGGACTGTATCCGGAATCGGACGGCGACGATCATGACCAGCGCATCGGCAACCTGAGCTGGATTTTGGGACGCACACCGGCGCTGCTGCGCGAGATTCCGCTGACCGAAGGTCGTAGCGGCGCCTATTCGACGATCGATTTCGAAACGGCGCGCAAGCTGGCCGGCGCGAATAACGGCAGCAGCTCGTCGGGCAATCCGGGCGCCAAGCTGGCGGAGATGGAAACGGCGCGCAAGAATAATTCGGCGCAGTTCGTCGCCGCGTTCGCGGCCGACGCGCAAATGTGTCTGGATGCGCTGAAGGAGCTGGAACAGGTGGCCGACGAGCGCCTGGGCGCGGATAGCCCGGGCTTCTCGACGGCGCGCGACGCCTTGCAGACCTTGCAGCGGATGATGCCGGCGCCGGTGATCAACGGCGGTGCGGTGGAGACGGAGTTGGCGGATAACGGCTATGTCGGCTCGGCGGCGGTCGATTTCACGCACGACGGTGGCCAGGTCGCCGCGCCGCAGCCGTCCGGGCCGCCGGGCGCGATCCAGACGCGCGCGCAGGCGCTGGCGCAACTGCGGGCGGTGGCGGCGTTCTTCCGCCGTACCGAGCCGCATAGCCCGGTATCGTATTTCGCCGACAAGGCCGCCGATGCGGGCGAGTTGAGCTTGCACGACTGGCTGCGGTCGGTGGTCAAGGATTCCGCCTCGATGGCGCACATCGAGGAGTTGTTGGGTGTAAAACCGGCCACGGATTAAGCCATAACGTCAACCCGCAAGGCCAAGCGGGGTCGGACCCATCGGGTCCGACCCCATTTCGCCGCCGTGCGGGCTGAACGACACCCGCACGCCCCCCATCACTTGATGGTGTACTTGAACTGCCCCTTCTTGTCCGCGCTGACCTTGATCTTGGAGATCGTGCTGCCCTCGGCCATCTTCGCCAGCACCGACTCGGCGATCTCCGGCAACAGGCTGCCATTCAAGATATTGTCGACATTGCGCGCACCCGAATCGACCTCGGTGCAACGCGCCAGCACCGCCTCCACCAGCGCCTCGTCGTACGTCAACTCCGCCTTGTGGTTCTCGGCGATGCGGCGCGCGATCTTGTTCATCTTCAGCGCGATGATCTTCACCAGCACATCGTCGGCGATCGGATAGTACGGAATCACCTTCAAGCGCCCCAGGAACGCCGGCTTGAACACCTTCATCAACTGCGGACGGATCGCCTGCTCCAGCTGCTCCGGCGTCGGCATGTCCTTCGGCTCCTTGTTCAGGCAAGCCTGCATCATCGTGCTCGACGCCACGTTCGACGTCAAAATGATGATGGTGTTCTTGAAGTCGATCTCGCGCCCTTCGGCATCGTCCATCACACCCTTGTCGAACACCTGGAAGAACAACTCCATGACATCCGGATGCGCCTTCTCCACCTCGTCGAGCAGCACCACGCTATACGGATTGCGCCGCACCGCCTCGGTCAGCACGCCGCCCTCGCCATAGCCGACATAGCCCGGCGGCGAACCCTTCAGCCCCGACACGCTGTGCGCTTCCTGGTACTCGCTCATATTGATGGTGATCAGCTTGCGCTCGCCGCCGTACAGCACATCGGCCAGCGCCAGCGCGGTCTCGGTCTTGCCGATGCCCGACGGGCCGACAAACAGGAACACGCCCTTCGGTTTGTTCGGATCGTCCAAATTAGCGCGCGAGGTGCGCACGCGCTGCGCCACCGCCTCGATCGCGTGCGACTGGCCCAGCACGCGCTCCTCCAGCATGTCGCGCAGCTTGAGCACGGTCTTGATCTCATCCTTGACCATCTTGCCCAGCGGGATGCCGGTCCAGCCGGCAACGATCTCGGCCACCACATGGCCGTCGACCTGCACCGGCACCATCGGCGCCTCGCCCTGCAAATCCTTCAATTCCTTGATCAGCGCCTGCACGCCGGCCGCCGCGTTCTTGGCCGGGGCCTTATCTTCGCTAGCGCCGGCCGTCTCCAGCTCCAGGCGCGCGGCCTTGATCTTCTCGGTCAAGCCCTTTTCCACTTCCCAGCGCGCGGCCAGCGTGCCATGTTCGTCGCTGGCCTTGGCGCGCTCCGAGCGCAGCTCCGTCAGGCGCGCCGCATGACTGCCGCCGCCGCTTTCCTCGCGCGCCAGCGAGGCGATTTCGGCGTCGATGCGGTCCAGCTTTTTAACCAGGTTCTCGATCAGCGCCG
>JBDSKP010000186.1:0-3539 GCA_039916925.1 Duganella sp. | reverse complement strand
GCTCCGGCCGCAGCGCGATCGCCTGCCAAAAGCATTCTTCGGCGCCGATCGCGTCGCCGACGGCCATGCGCCGGTTGCCATCGAGGTAGGCTTGCTGTGCATCTGTGTACATCGGGGAGGAAACCTGTGCAAAACCAAAAGCATACCATCCCCGTGTTTGCTACGGCCTAGACGATCCGCGCGCGCTCCAGCATGGCGTGCAGCAGGACGTTGCAGCCTGCCTCCAGATGTTCGGACTTGGCGTCCTCGATTTCGTTGTGGCTGATGCCGTCCTTGCACGGCACGAAGATCATGCCCGACGGCGCCAGGCGCGCCGCGTAAATCGCGTCGTGGCCGGCGCCGGAGACCACGTCCATCGTCGAATATCCCAGCTTGGCGGTGGCGTTGCGCACCGCGGCCACGCAATCGGGATGGAACGGGCATGGCGGATAGTAGGATACCCGCTCGATCGAAATTCCCAAGCCGCTGTCGGCGCGGGTCTTGTCGATAAAGGCCAGCATCTCCTCGTGCATGGTGTTGAGCAGTTCGTCGTTCACGTTGCGCAGGTCGATGCTGAATTTGACCTCGCCGGGAATCACGTTGCGGCTGTTCGGGAACACCTGCACCATGCCGACCGTGCCGCGACCATACGGCGGATAGCGGTTGGCGATGGCCACCACCTCCTGCATGATGCGGGTCGACACCTGCAACGCGTCCTTGCGCAATCCCATCGGCGTCGGTCCGGCATGCGCCTCCATGCCGCTCACCACGCAGTCGTACCACGACAGGCCCATCACCGCCGGCACCACGCCGATCACCTTGTCGGCGTCCTCCAGCACCGGGCCTTGTTCGATGTGGGTTTCGAAGTAGGCGCCGATGGGGTGCTGGCCCGGCACCTGATCGCCCTTGTAACCGATGCGCGCCAGTTCCTCGCCCACGGTCTTGCCTTCGGTGTCCTTGGCGGCGTAGGCCGTCTCCAGGCTGAAGGCGCCGCAGAACACGCCGGACCCCATCATCACCGGCACGAAGCGCGAGCCTTCCTCGTTGGTCCAGAAGGCGACTTCGATCGGCGCCTCGGTCCTGATCTTCAAATCGTTCAGCGTGCGCACCACCTCCAGGCCGGCCAGCACGCCGTAATTGCCGTCGAACTTGCCGCCGGTGGGCTGGGTGTCGATATGGCTGCCCGTCATGATCGGCGGCAGGGCGTTGTTGGTGCCGTCGCGGCGCATGAAGACGTTGCCGATCTGGTCGATCGTGATCGACATGCCCGCATCCTTCGCCCAGCCGACCACCAGGTCGCGGCCCTGCTTGTCCAGGTCCGTCAGCGCCAGGCGCTTGACGCCGCCCTTGGGCGTGGCGCCTATTTGGGCCAACTCCATCAGCGCCGCCCACAGACGGTCGCCATTGATGCGCATTTCACTCATGCTCTGCTCCTGTAAATTAACGCGCCGATGTGGCTTTGAACGCGGGACGGTCGATGTGGCGCCCGGCGCCCTCCACCGCCATCAGCACGCCGCGGTGGAACACGACGTTACCGGCGGCCAGCGTGGTGCTGGGAATACCGCGCACCGTGCGGCCCTCAAAGACGTTGAAGCCGCCCTTGGCGAACTGCGTCAGCGAGGAGATCGTGCGGGTGCCTTCCGGGTCCCAGACGACGATGTCGGCGTCGGAGCCGACCGCGATCAGGCCTTTGCGGGGATACATATTGAAAATCTGCGCGGCGTTGGTCGACGTGACCTTGACGAATTCCGAAGGCGTCAGCATGCCGCTGTTCACGCCCGCGTCCCAGATCACCGACATGCGGTCCTCGACGCCGCCGCAGCCGTTCGGAATCTTGGTGAAGTCGTCCTTGCCTGCCGCCTTCTGCTCTGCGCAGAAGGTGCAGTGGTCGGTGGCGGTGGTGTGCAGGTTGCCGCTTTGCAGACCATGCCACAACGCGGTCTGGTGATGCTTGCCGCGGAACGGCGGGCTCATCACGTGGGCGGCGGCGTATTCCAGATCGTCGCTCTGGTAGACGCTTTCGTCGATGATCAGGTGACCGGCCAACGCCTCGCCGTACACCCGCTGGCCGTTGGCGCGCGCGCGGGCGATGGCGTCGAGCGACTCGGCGCATGACACGTGAACGATGTACACCGGCGTGTTGAGCACGTCGGCGATCGCGATGGCGCGGTTGGCCGCTTCCGCTTCCACCGCCGGAGGACGCGACAACGGATGCGAACTCGGTCCGGTCAATCCCTGCTTCAGCAAATCCTGCTGCAACTGATAAACCAGCTCGCCGTTCTCCGCGTGCACGGTCGGAATGGCGCCCAGTTCCAGCGAGCGGCGGAAGCTTTTCACCAGCGTTTCGTCGTCGGCCATGATGGCGTTCTTATACGCCATGAAGTGCTTGAAGCTGTTGACGCCATGGTCGCGCACCAGGATTTCCATGTCGCGGTGCACGGTCTCGTCCCACCACGTGATCGCCACGTGGAAGGTGTAGTCGCCGGCGGCCTTGCGCGCCCAGCCGCGCCATTGATGATAGGCCTCAATCAGGTTCTGGCCCGGCGCGGGGATCACAAAGTCGATGATCGTCGTGGTGCCGCCGGCCAGGCCGGCGGCCGTGCCGGTGTAGAAGTCGTCCTGCGTGACGGTGCCCATGAAGGGCAGGTTCATGTGGGTATGGGGATCTATCCCGCCCGGCATCACGTACTGCCCGGCGGCGTCGATCACGCGCGCCGACGCCGGGGCCTCCAGATTTTCGCCGACGGCGACGATCTTGTCCCCATAGCACAGCACATCGGCACGAAAGGCGCGGTCGGCGTTGACGACGGTACCACCGCGTATGATAGTAGTCATTTACATCTCCTTAGGGATGGACCGGCGCCCTCACCGCGGGCACCGTCCTCCCCTTCATCATAACCCCATACACGATTGCGGAGATCGCGATTCCAACGAACCATGCGTAGGTGTATATCGTCTTGAAACCCTCCCCCACGCCCGGGAACGAAGCCGGGAACGCGGCGTTGAGGAAGCCGGGAATATTCGGCGCCACGCCGACCGCGAAGGCCACCAGTGCGGCGACGTTCCAGCCGTTGCCATACGAGTAGATGCCATCCTCGCGATACAGCTCGCCGACATGAAGTTCGGTCTTGCGCACCATGTAGTAGTCGACGATCAGGATGCCGGCGATGGGGCCCAGCAGCGCCGAATAGCCGATCAGCCACGTGAAGATGTAGCCCTGCGTCGATTCGAGTATCTTCCACGGCATCATGACGATGGCGATACCGGCGGTGATGTAGCCGCCGGTCTTGTACGAAATCCGCTTCGGCGCCAGCGACGAGAAATCGTACGCGGGGCCGACCAGATTAGCCGCCAGGTTGACGGAGACGGTGTCGATCAGCAGGATCAACAGCGCCACCAGCACCGCGACGCCGGTCATGCGGCTGGACAGGTCGACCGGGTCCCAGATCGCCTTGCCGTACAGGACCACCGTGGCCGACGTGACGATCACCGCCATCATCGCCAGCAGCCCCATAGGTACCGGCAGGCCGACCGACTGGCCGATGATCTGGTCGCGCTGC
>JBDSKP010000185.1:0-2877 GCA_039916925.1 Duganella sp. | reverse complement strand
GGCCGTCGATACCGCCCAGATCCACGAACGCGCCGTAGTCGGTGATGTTTTTGACGACGCCGGTCACGACCGTGCCTTCTTTCAGCGTTTCCATCAGTTTCTGACGCTCTTCGCCCATCGAAGCTTCAATGACGGCGCGGCGGGACAGAACCACGTTGTTACGCTTGCGGTCCAGTTTGATGACCTTGAATTCGAGGGTCTTGCCTTCGAACGGGGTGGTGTCCTTGACCGGACGGGTGTCGACCAGCGAACCCGGCAGGAAAGCACGGATGCCGTTGGTCAGAACGGTCAGGCCGCCCTTGACTTTGCCATTGACGGTACCGACGACGATCTCGCCCGATTCCATGGCTTTTTCCAGTGCCAGCCACGAAGCCAGACGCTTGGCTTTGTCGCGCGACAGGATGGTGTCGCCGAAACCGTTTTCGAGCGATTCGATCGCCACGGAAACGAAGTCGCCTACCTTGACTTCCAGTTCGCCGTGGTCGTTCTTGAATTCTTCAACTGGGATGAATGCTTCCGATTTCAGGCCGGCGTTGACGATCACGAAGTTGTGATCCAGACGAACGACTTCAGCCGAGATCACTTCGCCCGAACGCATGTCTTGACGCGACAGGGATTCTTCGAAGAGGGCTGCAAAACTTTCCATATTAGACATTGTGACTTCCAGGTTGCCAACAAGGCTCGCGATATGCGACTTCAGTTGGGTTAAGGTTGATCAAAGGCTTGGTAAGTCAGTACTGACTTACTTGCCAAGCCCCGCCTTTGCTACATTGTTCAGTGAGGCTTGCTCACCGCCGCATACCACTGCAACACCTGTTCGACCGCTTGATCAGCGGTCATATTGGATGTATCCAGCACATGCGCCCCTTCCGCTGGCACCAGCGGCGCGATGGTCCGGTGGGTATCCCGGTCGTCCCGCGCCTGCAAATCCATCAGTAGGTCTTCCATATTAGCAGAAATTCCCTTGCCAATCAATTGCTTATAGCGGCGATCGGCCCGGGCCGCGACGGTCGCCGTCAAAAACACCTTCAACACCGCGTGCGGGAAGATCACCGAACCCATGTCGCGCCCGTCGGCCACCACCCCCGGCGCCTTGCGAAACCCCAGTTGCAGCCCCACCAGCGCGTGCCGAACGGCCGGAAATGTTGCAATTTTTGAAGCGGTGTTGCCGACCTCTTCCGCACGGATCGCGTCGGTGACGTTTTCCTGCGACAAAATGATCTCGCTGCCACGGAAACCGCACTGCAGATGCTCGGCCAGCTTGGCCAGCGCGTGCTCGTCGTTGAGGTCGGTGCCACGGCGCAGGGCCGACAGCGCCGTCAAGCGGTACAGGGCGCCCGAATCCAGGTAGTGGAAGCCGAGCCTGTCGGCAACGCGGTGCGCGACGGTGCCCTTGCCGGATGCGGTCGGGCCGTCGATGGTGATGACTGGGATCTGGGATGTAACCATTGTTTTCAACTTATCTTCAACTTATCTATTTCGCGATCGCCGCGAAGGCGGCGAAGTATTCAGGGAAGGTCTTGCCGACGCACTTGGGATCATTGATGCGCATGACGTTGCCCTTGCGCGCGGCGCCGTCCAGCGACACCAGCGAGAAGCACATCGCCATGCGATGGTCGTCGTAGGTGTCGATGGTGGCGGCCGAGATCACGGACGGCGGCGTCACCTTGATGTAATCCGGCCCTTCCTCGACGATGGCGCCGACCTTGCGCAGCTCCGTCGCCATGGCCGCGATCCGGTCGGTCTCCTTCACGCGCCAGCTGGCGATGTTACGCAAGATGCTGGTGCCGTCGGCGTACAGCGCGGCCACCGCGATCGTCATCGCCGCGTCGGGAATGTGGTTGAAGTCGGCGTCGATGGCTTTCAGCACGCCGTTCGACTTCGCCTCGATCCAGTTGTCACCCATCGTGATCTGCGCGCCCATTTGCTCCAGCGCGGCGACGAAACGCACGTCACCCTGAATACTATCGCGGCCCACGCCTTCGACGCGCACGGGACCGCCGGCGATCGCGCCGGCCGCCAGGAAGTACGACGCCGACGAGGCGTCGCCCTCGACGTGGATGGTGCCCGGCGACTGGTAGACCTGCCCCGGCTGCACGGTGAACGAACTCCAGCCGTCCTGCTCGACCTTGACGCCGAAGCGGCGCACCAGGTTCAGCGTGATCTCGATGTACGGCTTGGAGATCAATTCGCCTTCGACGTCGATGGTGATGGCGTGCTCGCGCGCCATCAGCGGCGCCACCATCAGCAGCGCGGTCAGGAACTGGCTGGAGACGTTGCCGCGCACCGACAGGCGCTTCGCGTGGATCTTGCCCTGCCTGATGTGCAGCGGCGGGAAGCCGGGGTTGCCCGTGTATTCGACATCGGTGCCGGCGGCGTTCAAGGCGTCAACCAGATCGCCGATCGGGCGCTCGTGCATGCGCGGCACGCCGTGCAGCGTGTAGTCGCCGCCGATGACGGCCAGCGCGGCGGTCAGCGGACGGATCGCGGTGCCGGCGTTGCCCATGAACAGATCGGCCGATTTGTTCGGCAGCACGCCCGCCACGCCCTTGACGTGGTGGATGGTGCCGGTGGCGGTTTTCTCTTCGGTCCATTGCACGCCCAGCGAGCGCAGGGCCGCCAGCATGACGGCCGTGTCGTCCGACGCCAGCAGGTCGACGATGGCGACGTCGCCTTGCGACAGCGCCGCCAGCAACAGGATGCGGTTGGAGATCGACTTCGAGCCCGGCAGGCGCACCGCGCCCTCGACGTGGGGGACGGTTTGAAGATCGATGTATTCGTTACTCATGATGAATCCTTTAAATTGCGTGCGTTAGCGGCGGCGGTTTTTCGGTTTTTATTACGTGCTTATGCGGCACCGGCGAAACCCGCACTGCG
>JBDSKP010000184.1:0-5260 GCA_039916925.1 Duganella sp. | reverse complement strand
CCGCGCACTGTAACCGTTCTTCTCGAAGAAACCGGTGACGTTGGCCTGGTGGCGCGAGTTGCCCACCACATTGAGTTTTTGGCCGTTGGCGTTGGCGCCGGTCTTGGCGTCGGTGAAGGTGTAATTGACGATGGCGCCAAAGCCGCTGCCGAACGCCTGCTGCCACTGCACTTCCAGGCCGTTGACGGTCTGTCCGCTGTCGGCGTTGTACGGCCGCGTGACCGAGCGCGTGACGCCGGCGACGTTTTCCTGCGCGCTTTTCGAGTAGATGAAGGTATCGAGCTTCTTGGCGAACAGCGTCGCCGACAACAGCGAAGCGTCGGCGTAGTACCACTCGGCGCCGATCTCCGCCTGGTTGGCATGGTACGGTTTCAGGAACGGATTGCCGGCGGTGGCGGCGTTGGTCGTGCCGCTCACCTCCGTGCTGGCGCTCAAATCGCTGTAGGTGTTACGCGCCATCACCCGGGCGACGGCGCCGCGCACCAGCAGGTCCTTGTTCACCGAGTAGACCGCGTTAAGGCTGGGCAGCACGTCGTTGTAGGTGCGGGAAACACTGCCCAACACGTAATTGCCGCTGCCGCTCAGGTCCTGGTACGCCTCCGAGGTCTGGTCGGTCTTGACCAGGCGCGCGCCGAAGTCGCCGCGCCACCGCCCCGCCGCGAAGTCCGCGCGCACGTAGGTCGCGTAGATCTTCTCCTTGATGCGGTAGTACTCGCCCTTGGCCTCGGCGTAGACCATGCCCTTGTCGAACATCGTGAAGCCCCTCGACGACGCCAGCCCGTCGTCGACCCACGCATATTGCGTCAGCGAGCCGGCATTGGCCGCCTCCCGCGAAATCAGCGGCGAGGCGCCGGTCGACAGGTCCGCCAGCGTCAGCGTCTCCCAGCCGGGATTGCCGGGACCATTGGTGCCGATGACGCGACGGTTTTGCACCTTCGTGTCGCGCAGCTTGACGCCGACCTTGATCGATTTGAAGAAGGCGCCGTTCAGGTCCACCGTCAGATCGCCCTGGGCGTAGTTCTCCCTGGTCTCCATGCGGCGTATCCAATCGCGCGTGCTTTGCAAGGTCAACCTGGTCGGATCGAGCGGATTCATGTCCAGATACTTGATTTCGTACGTGTCGGGCGCCAGATTGAAGGTGGCGCGCGTATTCCCGGTGAACCAGAAATTGCGGTCATGGTCGCTGCCGCCCGAGCCCTTGGTGGTGCCGGCCTGGCCGTGGAACTTCCAGCTGTCGGCGTCGTAGGTGCCGTCCAGGTCCAGCACCTGCGATTTGATGTAGGACTGGCGGAAGATCGGCTCGAACGATACGCCGTTGGTGGGACCGACCGTGCCGCCGACCAGCGCCTTGGTGCCGTCCGAGGTGGTGATGAAGCGCGGATCGGTGACGGCGATATTCCCGCGCGCGTCGACCAGCCCACCCGCCTGCCACAGGTAGTTCTGGTTGCTGTTGTCCATGCTCATATCGGAGTTCATGTAGTTCAGCGAGATGTCCGTATTGGCGTTGGGGCGTGCCTGCAGGGTGATATTGCCGGTGGTGCGCTCGCGGTCCTGGCGGAAGATCGGCGTGCCGCCGCCCCACGACGCGTAGGCGCCCGGTGTCACCGCGCCGTTCTGGTCGACGATGTTGTACTTGGTCGTGTCGGTGAAGTTTTCCAGGCCGTCGCGGCGCATCGTGCGTTTCTGCTGGCTGACGGCGACCAGCGCGCCGAAGGTCTTCTGCTCGTTGGTCCAGCTGAGCAGGCCGGAGAACTGCGGATCGGTCTTCTTCGGCAGCTCGCTGTAGGTCGCTTCCGCCGACACCTGCGCCACGAAAGGCTTCAGCTGGAACGGCTTGCGGGTCTTGACGTTGACCAGGCCACCGATGCTGCCCTCGTCCAGATCCGGCGACGGGCTTTTATAGACGTCGATGCTGCCCACCAGTTCCGACGCCAGGATGTCGTAGTTGAAGCCACGGCTTTGCGAATCGTTTTTCCACCAGTAGCCCGACGCCACGGCCTGGCCGTTCAACTGCGTCAGGTTCAGGTTCTTGTCGGTGCCGCGCACGAAGATGTCGCGGCCCTCGCCCCAGGTGCGGTCCACCGAAATGCCGGGCACGCGCTGCAGCGAGTCGGCCACGTTCTTGTCCGGGAACTTGCCCACCTCCTCCGCCGTCACGGTGTCGATCACGTTGCCGGAGTCGCGCTTCTCGGCCAGATTGCGCTTGAGGCGTTCGCGGATGCCCTTCACTTCCACCACCGCCGGCTCTCCCGCCGTGGTGGTCTCCGTGGCCCGCGCCGCTTCCGCCACCGCCGGATCGGCGGCGTACGAATGCGGAGCGAGCGCGCCACCCAGCGCCAAGGCGATCAGCTTGGGTAGCAGTTTTTTCTTCAACAGCGGCTTAGTCGTGGTCATCGTCATTTGATACTCCTGTTTTTATTCAAGTAAAACCCGCTTCGATATCGGACGCCACGCAAGCGCCGATGCCTTATGGTCTTTCCCCTACTTTTGCTGCGGTTTGTACCACTTCGCAAAACCGTTCTGCAGCCTGGCGGCGGCATCCCTCGGCGCCAGCCTGCCGTTCAAAACCTGGGCGTTGACGGCCCACAGTTCACTTTCCATACTGGGCTGCCCGCGATTGAGCACCTGGGCATTGAAACGTATCGTCGACGCGCAGCGCTTGCGCCATTCCGCCATCTGCTTGGCCACCGGATCGCGCACCGCGATCAGATGATTCGACAGCGAAAAGAAGCCATTGATGCTGTTGGTGTAGATGTCCGCGAACTCCTGCGAGCCCACCCACGCCAGAAATTTGAGCGCGTCCTCCTTGTTGCGGGACTTTTTGTTGATGCCGATACCGAAGTCCATATGGTCCGAGATGAAGCACGGATCGCCCGCCTTGCGCACCGGCGGCGGAAAGGCTCCCGCTTCGAGGCCCGGCATCTGGCCGAAGTGGGAGATATCCCAGGAACCGGCGGGATAGACCGCGGCGCGGCCCAGCGCGAACAGATTCTGGCTGTCGCCATAGGTTTGCGCGCCGGCGCCTTTATCCAGATAGGCGCCCATCCTGGCTTCGAACTGAAACGCTTCGACAAACGGGGCGTCGGTCAGTTTGGCCTTGCCGGCGATGAGCGCCTTGCGCCCCTCTTCGCCACGCCAGAAGTTCGGGCCGATATTGGTATAAACCATTTGGCTCGATTCCCACCGTTCGGCCGTGCCCAACGCCAGCGGCATGACACCGCCGCCACCCTTTTTCACCGCCTCCAGCACGGCAAAGAATTCATCGACCGTTGTCGGCGGCTGCAAATCGAGCTTCTTGAAGATCTTCTTGTTGTACAAAAAGCCGTGGATCACCGAGGCGACCGGCATGCAGAACGTATCCCTGCCGTCGTCGGTCTGCCAGGCGACCAGCGACATAGGAGCGAAGTTCTGCATTCCCGGTTTGCCATCGAGCTTTTCGAGATGGCCTTTTTTGTACAGCGACAGCGATACGTCGAAGGGCCGGCACGCGATCAGATCCCCCGCCGTGCCGCCGGCCAGGCGCGCGGCCAGGCCGGCATCGTATTCGGTGGGCGCGGTCGACGCGAACTTGACGTCGATGCCGGGATGGTTTTTTTCAAACGCCGGCAGCAGCACCTTTTCCCACAGCGCCTTGTCGTCGACGCGCCAGCTTTCGAGCACCAGCGTGCCGGCCCGCGCGGCCTGGGCGCACAGCATGCCGACGAGTAAAAAATAAGCTGGGATCCGGCGTAATCGCATGTGGTGGTCCGTCGTCTTTTTAGTGATTTTCTAGAAGTATTTGCAACGATGAAATTATTCTAGCATTGCATTTTCTGTGACGGGCCTGCCTGCCGACCGAATCGGCCGATACCATAAGTCGTTGAAAACGTTGGTATTTATTTTTCCTGGCGGCCGCCGAGATTACACTTCCTTACGTCCCGTCGCGTGGCACACACGGGCGAGCGGCTGGCGCGGACGTCCTGCCCGCGCAAGAAAACGCAATAAAAACTTACAAAACTTAACCAAAAGGCGGGCGCTATTTCCGCGCGGTGGCGGAGTGTTGTCAGGGTGCGACGGCGGCGTGTAGGGAAGCGGCGTGTTTAGTAAAGGCGATTAAACTGCGCCGCGTTTTTTGGATTCGTTTGACCTTCAACTTTTCGAGATGCAATACTAAATTGTCATTATTGACACTCCCAGCACCCATAATTCTAAAGACGTCAAGGAGACGACATGCCGCATCCGACCAGAAGAACACTCATGAGCCTGGCTGTTGCCAGCGCTTGCGGGTTGATGACCATGACAGCGCACGCACAGGCCGGCGACAGCGCCGCCGGCACCGATACACCAGCGGCGGCGGCCCCGGCTCCGGCCATCACCAACCCGGACCAGATCCCCGAAGTGAAGGTGACCGCCACCCGCTATTCGACGTCACTGCTGCGTACTCCGCTGGCGGTGGCGGCGCTCAGCCAGGAGCAGCTGACCCGCAAGGGCGCCACCAGCCTCTCCGATTTGAGCGGCGAGATGCCCAACGTCGTGATCGAAAACACCGGCGAGGATTCGGCCGTGCAGATCACCATCCGCGGCATCACCTCCACCAACTTCACCGAGACCGGCGACCCGGCGGTCGGCTTCCACGTCGACGGCATGTACTCGCCGCGTCCACAGGGAGCGCAGGCGCTGATGTTCGACCTCGAACAGGTCGAGGTGCTGCGCGGCCCGCAAGGCACGCTGTTCGGCCGGAACTCCACCGGCGGCAGCGTCAACGTCATCCCCGCCAAGCCGGATTGGACGGGCAACTACGGCAAGGCCGACATCGATATCGGCAACTACCGAAAGAGGCAGATCTCGGTGGTGCAGAACATCGTCGTCAACGATGCGCTGGCGTTGCGGGCCACGTTCATGAAGGTCAAGCGCGACGGCTACGCCAACCAGACGCGCGACGTCAGCGAGGCGAACGCGCCGGCGCTGGGCTGGGTCCCGAACGGCAAGCCGGATGTCGACCAGCGCTTCAACCGCGTGGTCGGCCCGAGCGACTACTACACCAACCAGGACGAATGGGCCGGCCGTTTGACCGGTCTGCTGAAGATCAACAAGGACCTCACGGCCAAGGCTTCGTACGAGCAGTTCCAGGATTCCGGCGCGGGCGGCGCCACCTTCCGCGATTGCGACGCCACCGCCGGCACCCGCTACGCCTGCGGCCCGGGCCAGGGCAAGTGGGACATCAACGTCAACGTCCCCGGGCAGAACGACCTGAGTATCAAGACGCTGCGCACCGGTATCA
>JBDSKP010000183.1:0-7855 GCA_039916925.1 Duganella sp. | reverse complement strand
TCGGCCGTGAAGGTGCCGACAAACACCACCTTGCGCGCGTTCTGGCTGATGTTGATGAATCCCCCCGCCCCGGCCAGCTTGCTGCCGAATTTGCTGACATTCAGGTTGCCGTGGCGGTCCGCCTGCGCCAGCCCGAGGAAGGCCACGTCGAGCCCGCCGCCGTCGTAGAAATCGAACTGGTAAGGCTGGTCGATGATGGCGTCGGCGTTGGTGGCGGCGCCGAAGTTCAAGCCACCGGCGGGCAGGCCGCCGATCACGCCCGGTTCGGCCGTCAAGGTCACCAGGTCGAGCAGCTTCTCCTCGGCCGCCACGTTGGCCACGCCCTCCGGCATGCCGATGCCCAGATTGACGACGTTGTTCGGCCGCAGCTCCATCAACGCGCGGCGCGCGATGATCTTGCGCTCCGATAGCGGCATCGGCGCCATCGCCGACAAGGCCACGCGCAGCTCGCCCGCGTAGGCCGGGCTGTAGGCTTCGGCGAACGTCTGCATGTGATATTCCGGCTTTTCCGCCACCACCACGCAGTCGACCAGAATGCCGGGTATCTTGACCTGGCGCGGATTGAGCGTACCGCGCTCGGCGACGCGCTCGACCTGCACGATGACGATGCCGCCGGAATTGTGCGCGGCCATCGCGATCGCCAGCGCCTCCAGGGTCAGCGCCTCGCGCTCCATCGTCACGTTGCCGTTGGCGTCGGCCGTCGTGCCGCGGATGATCCCCACGTGCACCGGCTGCGCCTTGTAGAACAGGTATTCGTTGCCGCCCACGGTCATCACCTCGACCAGTTCCTCGGTGGTGCGCCCGTTGATCTTGCCGCCGCCGTGACGCGGATCGACAAACGTTCCGAGGCCGACGTGCGTCAGCAATCCCGGCTTGCCGGCGGCGGTGTCGCGAAACAGCTGGCTGATGACGCCTTGCGGCAGGTTGTAGGCTTCGATCGCGCCGCCGATGGCCAGCTGCTGCAGCTTGGGCACCAGGCTCCAGTGGCCGCCGATGACGCGTTTGAGCATGCCCGCGTGCGCCAGGTGGTTGAGGCCACGGTCCTTGCCGTCGCCCTGCCCGGCGGCGTAGACCAGCGTCAGGTCGCGCGGATGGCCGCCGCCGCCGGCCGCCGGGGCCAGGAAGCGCCGCTCCAGCGCCACCGCGATATTCTCCGCGAAGCCGACGCCGACAAACCCGCCGGTGGCGATGGTGTCGCCGTCGCGTATCAGGCCCACCGCGTCGGCCGCGCTGACGATCTTGTCGCGCTGGATGGCCGGCATGCCGACCGTGGAAAAATCAAGGCTACGTCCTGGCATGATCGGCTCCGTTTTTTAATCCGTCTCGAGATCGTTCTTATCTAGTTCGGGCCCCAGCAATAGTTGCGCCGCCTCGCTCGGCAGCGCCTCCACCGTCTTGAGCTTGCGCGCCATCTGGCGGCTGCGGGTTTCGGCCGATTCGATGTTCTTGGCCGCGCGTTCCAGCGTCAACTTGGTCGCGGCCAGCACGTCGCCGAATTTGGCGAACTCCGTCTTCACCGCGCCGAGCACCTGCCACACCTCCGACGAGCGCTTCTCCAGCGCCAGCGTGCGGAAGCCCATCTGCAGGCTGTTGAGCAAGGCCGACAACGTCGACGGCCCGGCGATGCTGATGCGGTGCACCCGCTGCAGCTCGTCGGCCAGACCGGGGCGCCGCATCACTTCCGCGTACAGCCCCTCGGTCGGCAGGAACAGGATGGCGAAATCGGTGGTGTGCGGCGGCGACACGTACTTTTCCGAGATCGTCTTCGCTTCGCCGCGCACCGCCCGTTCCAGTTCGCGCCCGGCCAGCGCCACGCCGTCGGCGTCGGCCCGTTCGGCGGCGTCGAGCAGGCGTTCGTACTGCTCCTTGGGGAACTTGGCGTCGATCGGCATCCACACCGGCGCCCCGCCCTCGACCTGGCCCGGCAGCTTGAGCGCGAACTCCACGCGCGCGCCGCTGCCGGCGATGGTCTCGACATTTTTCGCGTACTGCTCGGGCGTGAGCACCTGCTCGAGCAGCATCTCGAGCTGCACCTCGCCCCAGGTGCCACGCGTTTTGACGTTGGTCAGCACCCGCTTCAAATCGCCCACGCCCAGCGCCAGCTGCTGCATCTCGCCCAGTCCCTGGTGGACCCGCTCGAGCCGTTCGGACACCTGCTGGAACGACGCCGTCAGGCGCGTCTCCAGGGTCGCGTGCAGCTTCTCGTCGACGGTCTTGCGCATCTCCTCGAGCCGAGCGCCGTTGTCCGCCTGCAGATCCTTGATCTTGGCCTCCAGGGTCGCGCGCACCTCCTGCATGCGCGCCGCGTTCGACTCGGTGAGCCGGGCCAAGGTCTGGTTCATGCTGTCGGCGAACTGCTTCAAGCCGCGGCTTTGCTCCTCGCGCCCGACCAGCCCCTGCGTCTGCAGCTGGCGGCGCATGTCGTCGAACTGCTGGACGGTGGCCGCGTGCGTGGTCTGCGCCGTCGTTTGCAGCTGCACCCGCACCTCGCGTTCGACCCGCTCGATGCGCTCGGCCAGGCCGGCGTCGGCGCCGGCGGCGCGGCCCCGCAGCAGCGCCACCACCTGCAGCACCATCACCATCGCCAGCGCCGCCAGCAGCACAAAAAATTCGGTCTGGGTCATGGTCAATCCGGCTTGTTACGCATCCAGTCGGCGGTCTGGTAGAACGACTCCATCAGCCGCACCCGCAACGCCTCGTCGATGCCGACGTCCTCCATCGCCCACGCCATCGCGCGCAGCCACTGGTCGCGCTCCTTGGTGCCGATGGCGAACGGCATATGCCGCATCCGCAAGCGCGGATGGCCGTGCGCCTCGATGTACAGGTCCGGCCCACCCATCCAACCGCTGAGAAACATGAACAGGCGCGCGCGCGCGTTGTCCAGGGTCGGCGGGTGGGCCGCGCGCAGCAGCGCGAACTCGGACTCGAGTTCCATCAAATCGTAAAACCGGTCGACCATGTCGCGCACGCGCGCTTCGCCGCCGATCACTTCGTAGAGAGTTTGTGGTTCAGTCATAGCCGCCATGATAGCGCACCGGGCGCCGCCCATGCGCGCGCGCGGCGGAACAGAGGCAAGGCCAGGGACCCGGCGCCCATCTCAGACCAGCGCCAGCCGGCTTCGGCGCCGCGTCGACGACCAGTTCGCCAGATCGACGTGGGGCCGGATGTCCGCGCACGCCTGGACGATGCGCGCCAACTGCGAGCGGTCCAGGCCCGAGTTGAGCGTCAGCCGCACCAGCGAGCGGTTCCTGGCCGTGGCCGGCGCGCAAAACATGGCGCCGTAGACGCCGTGCGACTCGAGCAACTTGCGCAGCGCCAAGGTCTGGGGCTCGGGCCCCGGCTCCAGCGCGATGATCTGCTCGCTGCCCTCGCCGACGTTGTAGCCGAGCGCGCCCAAATCCTCGCGCAGCTCCCGCGCGTGGGCGCGCAGCGCGGCGCGGCGCTCGTCGGCCGCCGCGACGAAATCGATGGCGGCGTCGAACCACGCCAGCTCGTGGCTTAATAGACACGAACTGAAAATGGCGGGACGCGACTCCGACAGGAAGTATCCCTTGAACTTGCTCGAACAGGTGATGAAGCCGGCGCGCCCGGCGAACGCCTTGGCCAGCGACGCCGTCCGGAAATGGACCCGCTCGCTCAAGCCGTGCGCGGCCACCAGCCCGGCGCCGCGCGGCCCGTGCGTGCCCAGCGAATGCGATTCGTCGACGATCAGCAGGCAGTCGTATTGCCCGGCGATCTCCACCAGCTCGGCCAGCGGCGCCAGGCTGCCGTTGGTGCTGTAGAGCGCGTCGACGGCGATCAGCCCGCGCCCATGGCGCGCCAGCTGCTTGCGCAGGTGCTGCATGTCATTGTGCAGGAACGACACCGGCGTCGCCCCGGCCGACTGCACGCCCTCCCACAGCGACGCGTGGGCCTGCATGTCCAGGTACACCGGAATGCCGGGCGCGGCCAGGGTTTGCACCAGGCCGACGTTGGCGGCCCAGCCCGACTGCGCGAGGATGCCGTCCTGCGCCCCCATCAGCGCGGCGAACTTGCGTTCGAGCCGGTGCTGCGCGCTGCCCTCCTGCAAGTACACGGCCGACATCAGCATCTCGCCCCCGCTGTCGCGCAGCGCCGCGATCTGCGCGCCCACCAGCGCCGGCTCGCCGCCCAGGCACAGGTAGTCGTTGCCGGCCAAGAACACCGCGCCGCGCGGCGTCGGCTGCCACGCGTGCGGATGCTCGCCGCCGAGCAATTGTCCGATGCGCGTGACGTAGTGCTCGTCCATGCGGGCGTTGACGTAGTCCGGCATCGCGTGTTCGGCGGCGACGTCCATGCCGTGGGAAAGGGAAAAGGTATTGCCCCGGAGGCCGGTCTCGGCGATATTCTCAGCAATAGTTGGTGCCATTTTGTACGCTCCTTATAAGGTGGAAAGGTTGTTATTTTGTGAACCTCATGTCGCACCTTGCAGCAAATAAAGAGCTGGCGATTGATACAAATCAACTTGTTATTTGATATTTCTAAGTACGGTTCAATTTCAGGTGATGATGCAAGCTTGATACTCGTCACATTGGCCATGAAGCAACCCCTGCAAGCACGCTGGAAACGTTGGCAACACGCACTGGTCCAGTCGCTGCTGCTCTATCACGGACGCGAAGACCACGCCACCGTGCGCGTGCTGCTGCTCGCGTGCATCGGCACGGTCGGCATGCCGCTGTACTACGTCATCTGGCAGCATTTTTTCCCGCAGGAATATGAAAGCCTGCCGCTGCGCATGTTCGGCATCCTGCTGTGCGCGCTGGGACTGTTCGCGCGCCAGTTCACGCGCCGCATGCTGGAGTTGTACCTGCTCGTCGCGCTGAGCTACATCTTTCCGTTCTTCTTCACGTTCATGTTCGCGATGAACCACGCCTCGGGTGTGTGGGGCGAGTCCTTGCTGATCGGCCTGGTTGTGCTATTCCACTTCGACACCAGCCTGGCGCTGAAGGCCTATGTGATCGGCACCGCGCTGGCGTGCGCGGCCGTCGTCTCCCTCGGCGAGGGCGCCACGCTGCTGGGCAGGCCGGTGCTGCAGCAGTTGCCGGTGCACTGGTTCACCATCGCCGTGTTATCGGCCGCCAAGATCAGCCGCAACGTGCTGGCGCAGGAAAAGCTGGCCGGACTGGGCGCCGGCCTGGCCACCGTCGCGCACGAGCTGCGCACGCCGCTGACCAGCGTCGACGCCAACGTGCGCGGCCTGCTGCGCCTGTTCTCCGACATCGACGGCCGGGGCGCGGACGACCGCCTCGCCACGATCGACGCGCTGGCCCGCATCCAGTTCGAGGTACGGCACATGAACCACATGATCGACCTGTTCCTGCTCAGCGCGACGGCGGTGCGGCAAAACCTGCGGCCGGTCGAGACGGTATCGATGGAGACTGTGGTCGAGGCCGTTCTAAAGCGCTATCCGTTCTCCAGCACCAGCCAGCAAAAGATGGTGACGCTGGAGGTGCGGCGCGACTTCCGCTTCGCCGGCCAGACCGAACTGTCGGTGGTGGTGTTGCTCAATTTGCTGCGCAACGCGCTCAAGGCGGTGCAGCGCGCCGGCAAGGGCCGCGTGCGCATCGTCGTCGACGGCGCCCACGAGCCGCCGCGCCTGCTGTTCATCGACACCGGCTGCGGCATCCCGGCGCCGCAGATGTCGTTGATTTTTCGTCGCTTCTACTCCTACCCGCCGCACAACGGCGCAGGGATAGGCCTCGCGCTGTGCCAGGAAATCATGGAAGCGTGGAACGCCACCATACGCTGCGTGTCGCGCGAGAGCGCGTACGCCATCTTCGTGCTGGAGTTCCCCCAGCGACCGCCCACTTCGAGGTGATATATGCATTTGCCCGTCTACTCCCATCCGACGCTGACCGTGCTGGTCGACGACAGCGACTCGTTCCTGAAAAGCCTGTCGTTCCAGCTCGATCCCATGCTGGCCAGCAAGACCTTCCACGACACCTCGGCCGCGCTGCAATGGCTGCGCCAAAGCGAAGCCGACGACGGCGTGCTGCTGCAGGTGAACTTCGACATGCAAAACCTGTCGGGCGAGCAGTGCAACATCGCGCTCGACCTGGAGCGCATCTACCGCATCGGCGAGCAGCGCCGGCGCTTTTCCACGCCGTCGGTGCTGGTGATCGACTATTCGATGCCGCAAATGAACGGGCTGGAGTTTTGCGAGGCGGTCAGCCACCTGCCGTGCAAGAAGATCTTGTTTACCGGCACGGCCGATGAAAAGATCGCCGTCAGCGCCTTCAACCGCGGCCTGATCGACCGCTACATCAAGAAGAGCGACGACCACGCGCTCGACATCCTGGAGGTGGAGATCGCCGCGCTGCAGCGCAGCTACTTCGACGACAAGTCCGAAACGTTGCGCGACCTGGTGCTGCTGCACAACTACCACTTCCTCGGCGATCCGGTGCTGGCGAGCCTGGTGCAACACACGATGGCGTCGATGGGCTTCGTCGAGCACTACATCTTTCCGAACCCGACCGGCATCCTGTTCCTCGACAAGCACGGCAAGGCCAAGCTGATGATGATCGAAACCGAGCAGGGCATGTACGCGCAGTATGAGATCGCCCGCGACAGCGACGCGCCGCCGTCGTTGCTGGACGCGCTGCTGGCGCGGCGGGTGCTGCCGTTCTTTTCGGACGCCGACGGCGACGGCATGTACTCGCGCCAGGTGGGCGATGGCTGGCACCGGTATTGCGCGGCGCCGCAGGTGTGCCAGGGGCGCGAGACGTATTACTGGGCGCTGTTCGACCTGCCGGCGCATTATTTCGACAAGCAGCCGTACGCGTTCGCGCAATTTCTGAAGGAACGCGGGGCGCACGAGGGCGTCGCCGCGTAGGCCTGAAGAGGCGGGATGCCGTGATCGACCATGCGCTCGCCGCCGAGGGCTCATCGATGGCGGATTACGCTGCGCTAATCCGCCCTACGTGGAACGGTGACCTGCCGCCGCCGCATCGCGCCCGCGGGCCGTCCAACGTCGGTCCGCCACGGTTCCAGGTAGGGCGGATTAGGCGGAACGCCGTAATCCGCCGCGCGCCGCCAGCGGCCCCGCTACGCCTCGCGCAAGGTCTGCAGCGGCGGCTGGCGCAACACGTTGCGCAAGCCCAGCCAGCCGCCGGCGATGGCGCAAACGGCCCCCGCCACCAGTCCGACCACCCACACCGACGGGCTGAACGCCCAATCGAACTTGAACTGGTACGTCGCCAACGCCCACCCCATGGCCGCCGCGCCGGTCGCCGCCAACGCGCCCGACAACGCCCCCACCAGCGAAAACTCGATCAACTGCGCCTGCGACAACTGCTTGCGCGTGGCCCCCAGCGCGCGCAGCAGGCCTGACTCGCGCGTGCGCTCATCCTGCGATCCCATCAACGCCGCGTACAGCACCAGCAACCCCGACGCCAGCGTGAAGATGAACAGAAACTCGATCGCCGTCACCACCTGGTCCAGCACGGCCTGCACCTGCCGCAGCAAGCCGCCGACATCGACGATGGTCAGATTCGGGAAATCACGCGTCAGCGCGTTCATCACCGCGCCCTGGCCGGCCGGCAGGTGGAAGGCCGTGATCCAGCTCTGCGACACCTCCCGCATCGCCGCCGGGTTGATGATGACAAAGAAGTTGACCCGCATCGATCCCCACTCCAGCTTGCGCAGGCTGGTGATGGTCACGTCCACCGGCGCGCCGGCTATGTCGAAGCGCAACTTGTCGCCCAGCTTCCAGCGCAAGGTCTTGGCGATGCCCTCCTCCACCGACGCCTCGGCCGAACCGGGCGTGTCGGCGAACCACTTGCCGGCGCTGATCTTGTTCTCGGCCTGCATCGTCGCCATCGTCGACAGGTTGAATTCG
>JBDSKP010000182.1:0-5377 GCA_039916925.1 Duganella sp. | reverse complement strand
CGCCAAAATGCTCAAACTGAAGAAGTGAGAACCACATGACTTTTGACGACCTCCATATCGGCAGCATCCTGGTCTCGACCGTCCGCAACGCGCCGGTGCTGATTTTCGCCGGCATGGCCGGCCTGTTCGCCGAGCGTTCGGGCGTGATCGACATCGGCCTCGAAGGCAAGATCCTGGCGTCGGCGTTCGTCTCCGCCGCCGTCGCCTTCACCACGCGCAACCCGTGGTACGGCGTCATGGCCGGCATGGTGGTGTCGATGCTGCTGGCCAGCCTGCAGGCCTACATCGCCATCACCCAGAAGGGCAACCAGCTGGTGGCCGGCATCGCCATCAACATCGCCATGAGCGGCCTGACCTTCGTGGTGGCGCAGTACTTCTTCCAACAGGGCGGCCGCACACCGGACCTGGGCGCGGCGCGCCTGTTCGACGTGGTGCTGCCCGGTTCCGCGGCGGTGGAGGACATTCCGCTGCTTGGCTGGGTCTACGCCCACCTGATCGGCGGCCACTCGGCGCTGGTGTACCTGGCCTTCGCGCTGGTGCCGCTGGTGCACTGGATCATCTACCATAGCCGCTTCGGCCTGCGCCTGCGCGCCTGCGGCGAGAACCCGCACGCGGCCGACGCGGCCGGCGTCAGCGTGGTGCGCCAGCGCTATATCGCGATGCTGATCGCCGGTTTCCTGTGTTCGTTCTCGGGCGCCTACCTGTCGATCGTGCAGAGCGGCTTCTTCCTGCGCGACATGTCCGCCGGCGCCGGCTATCTGGCGCTGACGGCCATGGTGTTCGGTAACTGGCGTCCCGTGTACACCTTCCTGGGCTGCTTGATGTTCGGCTTCTTCGGCGCGGTGCAGATCCAGATCGAGGGCGTGGAGCTGCCGGTGGTGGGCCGCCTGCCGGGCGCGCTGATCCAGATGGTGCCCTACGTGCTGACGGTGATCGTGCTGGCCGGCCTGATGGCCAAGTCGGTGGCGCCGAAGTCGCTCGGCATCCCGTTCGTCAAATCGCGCTAAGGCGCACCACTTAGCGCAAAAGGCCGGCTTCACGCCGGCCTTTTGCTTTTTAGAGCTGGAACGTGCGCATTACGCCGCTGGCATCCTCGATCTCCAGCGTGTGTGTGGCGGTCGTGAGCACGTTCCTCGGCTCGGGCGACTTATACCAATTGAGCCAGTTGGTCACGCCGCCGGTCCGCCGCGCCCAGTCGATAGCGGTGAGGTCCTGTTTCAACAATTCGTGCCCGGAGTCCGACAGCACGATCAACTGGTACTGATTTAAATACTTGATATTCGACAGGCCGACCAAGGCGGGACTTGCGGACAAGGCCAGGGCGGCCATCATGGCGGCGATCGGTTTGCTCATCATTTCACCTCTTGCGTGGAGACCCGGATGTAAGCCAGCAGATCGGCGACCTGCTGGTCGTCGCTGATACCCCAGAAACGCATGCTGGTCCCGGGCACCACATCGTGCGGCGCGCGCATATAGGCGGCCAGCTTTTGCTCGGTCCAGACGATGCCCGATTTCTTCATCGCCTCGGAATACTTGAAGTCCGGCGTGGCCGCCGCCTTGCGGCCGATGATACCGTTCAGTTGCGGGCCATAGCCGGCTTGCGCGTAGCGGCCGACCTGGTGGCACGAAGCGCACATGCGGAAAGCCGCCTCGCCGGCCTTGGCGCTGCCGACGTAACCGGCGGCGGCGGCTTGACCTGAGAAAATGCCAGCATACAGCAGCGCCAAATAGACTTTATTCATACCGTTATTATGCACGCGCCCCTGAATCGACGCGGATATACGTAGGGCGGATTAGCGAAGCGTAATCGGCCATGCATGCGCCGCCGACGGCTCGACGATGGCCGATTACGGCGTTCCGCCTAATCCGCCCTACGTGGAACAGCGGGACAGTGGGACAGTGGTTCGACGATCAGCGCAGCAGGTGCAGCGCGGCGTATTGCAGCAGCATGATGGTTTTGCCGTCGGCGATTTCGCCGCTGGCCATCATCGCCATCGCCCGCTCCATCGTCAGCTCCAGCACTTCGATGTCCTCGCCCTCCTCCGCCACCCCGCCACCGCTGCCGGGCCGCGACGCCGGATCGTATTCGGCGACGAAAAAGTGCAGCCGCTCCGTGACCGACCCGGGACTCACGAAAGCCTCGAACACCTTGTGCACCTCGCCGATGCGGTAACCGGTCTCCTCCCCCACCTCGGCCTTGATGCGCACTTCCGGCGTGGCCTGGTCCAGCAGGCCCGCCGCCGTCTCGATCAGGAAGCCGTCATGGCCTTCGACATACGCCGGAAAACGGAACTGCCGCACCAGCACCACCGCGCGCCGCTCGCGGTTGTACAACAGGATCGTGGCGCCATGGCCGCGATCATAGGTCTCGCGCGATTGGCGCTGCCAGGTGCCGTCGCTACGGCGGTAGTCGAACGTGGTCTTCTTCAGCACGAACCAGTCGTCGGACAGGGTTTCGACTTTGTGGATGCGGATACGGTCTTCGGGCATGGCGGGCTTCTCTCTTTTCCGCCGCGACCTGCGCGAGCTCGCGGGCGAAGGCTTGCTGCAGCGCGTGCACTGCGGCGCGCTGCCGCTGGCGCCGGCGCTGCCGGCCTCGCCCGCGATGGGCAACGCATTGCGGTGGAGCTGACCGGCCATCCGCTGATCGACGTGATCATGATCGGCGGCCGCCTGTTCAAGCATTCGATCGTGGCGATGGGACCGGCGGCGCTGGACGCCATCGCGCAAATCCACACCGATATCTACTTCACGGGCGTGTGCAGCCTGCATCCGCTGCAAGGCATCAGCACCGGCGACTACGACGAGGCGGGCATCAAGCGCGCGATCGCCGCGTCGGCGAAAAAAACCGTGGTGCTGGCGTCGCCGGAAAAGCTCGATACCGCGTCACCGTTCCAGATCGCGACGATGCAAGGCGTGAGCGCCATCATCGCCAACGCCAGCGTACCCGATGCGCTGCTGGCGCCCTACCGCGACATGGGGATCGAGGTGGTGCTGGCCGGCTGATCCGTTGCTACGGCACCATCATCCGGGCCAGATCGCCTTGAGCACGGCGGCCAGCTGGTAACCGCCCTCGGTCAGCTGGGTCCGCGCAAGGGTCGAGCTCGGCAACGGATAATCGGCCGGCGCCGACACCGGCCAGACGTTGTATGCCTCGCCGGTGGCCTTGCTGGTTTGGCGCGAAACCGCGCCCGGCGCCACGCCGTCGTAGGCCTGTTTGGCCAGGACCAGCGCGCGTTCGGCCCACTGATATGGCCAGTCGACCGGATCGCCGCTGTAGACGGCCACCGTCGGACGGGCCGCGATCACCGCCTGCGCGAACTGCTCCGGCGTGCGCGCGTCGATGCGGCGGAAGGCGTAGTTCACCACCGTGCCGTCCCAATACGAATGCAGCGGCCGGGTAACGCGCGGCGGGCGCGGAGGTCCCGGCGGATCGACGTTCTCTGCCTCCGGCGGCGGGATCAGGCGTCCGCTGGCCTCCCCAAGTTTGACGTCGTCGAGCAGCAGGTTGTTGCCGCCCTGCGTGGCGAACACCTCGCCGGCGCCGATCTGTGCCTGGCTTGCCGGCACGACGAAACCGCCCCCCTTGCCGACATACGCTTCGCCCACGTGCAGCGGCTGCGCGATATCGCCGGCCAGGTGCGTCAGGATCAACAGCGCTTGGCGCGGCGTGAAGTGATGCGGATTGCCGATCTTGTCGACCCTGCCCTGCAGCGTGGCGATGCACTGCTTGAGCGTCTGCACGACGTCATCGTCGTCGGTGCCCACCGCATGGTCGTGGTATTGCGTCAGCTGGAACGGCACGTTGGTGTAGTGGTACTCGGTGTGGCGTGGATTGGCCGCGAGGTAGGCCGCCATCTCCGCAGTCTGCGGACCGCAGAAGGTGCCCTTGAGGCAATCGGCCCAGATGGCGACTTTTTCCAGGCTCTCGCCGGGCAGCAGCAATTCCCGCACGTGCTTCTCGGCGTTGCTGCCCTGGATTAGCTGATCGGCGATGGCGCCGACCGAGCGGTGGCCGTCGTTGCCCCACGCTTGCGCATTGAAGGAGACGAAAGCGCCACCCAGCGCCGCCACCACGAATAGCTTATTCATTCCTCGCCGCCTTTGACCGGTTTCGGATACTGCTTGTTGATGTCCAGCGCCTGCGCATACCGCGAGTTCCAGATCTGTTCCTGCGTTGATGCAAGCCGCTGCGCCATTTTCTCGTTGCGCATCACCACTTCCATATTACGCGACAAATCCATGTAGCCACCCGCCCAGTTGCTGGTGCCGACCCACGCCACCTGGTTATCGATCACCATGGTCTTGCTGTGGATGACGCGCGCGAAGGGAATGAAGCCGCTCGACGCCCTGGGCAAGGTCACCACGCGGATCTCCACGTTCGGCAGCACCGCCAGGCTTTTCAGATAGGCCTGGGCGGGCTGCTCCAGATTCCAGTTCGATACCATCAGCTTGATCTTGACGCCGCGATTGGCGGCGGCACGCACCGCGTTGTCGATTACGGCGTAGTAAGGGCGCGTGCCCTTCGGTCCATAACTGAGCGGAGCGTAATCCAGCAGCTGGATGCGCACTTCACTTTTCGCCTCGGCCAGCAGTTCCGGCAACCCGGATTCGGAATCGCCGATGCCGGCCGGGTTGTAGCGGTTCGGACTGGCCAGCAGGAAGGTCTCCTGACGGTAGTTGGGGACGGCGGTGGCCATATTCAGCGCCGGCACCGTCGCGCCTTGCGTCGTCAGCGCCTGCGCGCGCCAGTCCTGGTTGAACACCCCCAGCACCTGGCCGACGATCTTCGGATCGGTGATGCGCAGGCCCGTCTCGTGAATATGCTCGAACGAGCGCCAGTCGAAGTTCTGGCTGCCGACGAATGCCGTGGCGCCGTCGACGACCATGTACTTGGCGTGGATGATGCCGTTGCCGGTCACCTTGCTGAAATCGAGGACGCGCAGCTCCAGGTTGGGAATCGCCCGCAGTTGGTCGAGGGTCGGTTTCTCCGACAGGCCAAGGCCCTTTTGTTCGAGCAGGAAGCGGATCTTGACGCCGCGCTTGCCGGCCGCCTCCAGCCGTTCGACGACTTTTTCGAACACGCTACCCGGCTTGTTGACGGCGTAGAACTGGCCGATCACGATCTCGCTTTTGGCGTTGTCAAACATCTCGCTCCACACCGTCGCCGGGTCGCGCAGGTCGGCGCTGCACAGCTGCGTTTCGACTGGCGCCGTCTGCACCAGTTCAAAACCGGGTATGGAAAACTCCGCGCGCGCGGGGGCGGTGACGGTCGCGGTGTAAGCCAGCAGCGCCGGCACGAGAACAGACAGTAAATCACGACGCATAACGACCACTCCAGTTGGTAAATCATTTCGAACCACGATAAAGCCGGGCC
>JBDSKP010000181.1:0-5825 GCA_039916925.1 Duganella sp. | reverse complement strand
CTGCCGGGAATGTCGCGCCGTCGTGTAACCACGTAGGGCGGATTAGGCGGAACGCCGTAATCCGCCATCGACGAGCCGCCGACGACGCACGCATTGGCGGATTACGCTGCGCTAATCCGCCCTACGTGTTTTAGATGAACTTTTCACCGCCACTCGCGTATAGTCACGATTCATTCTTGTCAACGACACGGAGCGAAACATGTCTTCAGGAAAAATTCTGGTCGCCCAGGGCGGCGGACCGACCGCCGTCATCAACCAGTCGCTGGCCGGCGTCGTGCTCGAGGCGCGCCGCTTCCGCGACGTCACCCGCGTCTACGGCGCCATGCACGGCGTGCGCGGCATCATCAACGAGGATTTCGTCGACCTCACGCGCGAGACCAGCAACAACCTCGAACTGGTGGCGGCCACGCCGTCGTCGGCGCTGGGCTCGACCCGTGACAAGCCGGACCTGCCGTATTGCGAGGAAATCTTCAAGGTCTTGCGCGCGCATGAGATCGAACAGTTCTACTACATCGGCGGCAACGACTCGTCCGACACGGTGCGTATCGTCAGCGAGCAGGCGCAGCAGGCCGGCTATCCGCTACGCTGCATACACATCCCCAAAACCATCGACAACGACCTGGTCGGCAACGACCACACGCCGGGCTTCCCGTCGGCCGCGCGCTTCGTCGCGCAGGCGTTCGCCGGCGCCAACCTGGACAACGCCTCGCTGCCGGGCGTGTACGTCGGCGTGGTGATGGGCCGGCACGCCGGCTTCCTCACGGCCGCTTCGGCGCTGGGCAAGAAGTTCTCCGACGACGGCCCGCACCTGATCTACCTGCCCGAGCGCGTGTTCTCGCTCGACCAGTTCCTGCTCGACGTCAAGGCCGTCTACGAGCGCCACGGGCGCTGCGTGATCGCCGTCTCCGAAGGCATCCACGACGCCTCCGGCGAAGCGATCGCCAGCCTGCTGGCCAACGAGGTCGAGCGCGACGCGCACGGCAACGTCCAGCTGTCGGGCACGGGCGCGCTGGCCGACCTGCTGTGCGACGAGATCAAGGCCAAGCTGGGCATCAAGCGCGTGCGCGGCGACACCTTCGGCTACCTGCAGCGCTCGTTCATCGGCTGCGTCTCCGACGTCGACCAGCGCGAAGCGCGCGAGGTGGCCGAAAAGGCGGTGCAGTTCGCCATGTGGGGCGACCGCGACGGCTCGGTCGCCATCCGCCGCACCGGCTTTTACTCGGTCGACTACGAACTGCAGGCGCTGCAGGCGGTGGCCGGCAAGACGCGCGTGATGGAGGACGAGTTCATCAGCGCCAGCGGCACCGACGTCACCGACGCCTTCCGCATGTATTTGCGCCCGCTGCTCGGCTCGGGCATGCCGGACGCGTTCCGCCTGCGTCCGTCGCCGGTGGAAAAAATCCTCAACCGCTAGAGATGGGAAGCGATGGTGATTAGAAGCACGGTTTTAGCGTCGGTGGCGTCGGTCGAGCACGGCTTCGGCGCGCGCCACGACGACATGGGGCGGCACTTTCCCCGCTATTGGGAGCGGCGGCCGATGCAGCACGAGCGGCACGGCACGCACATCGCCGTCGCCGAGCACGAACAGCAGGACTGCGGCGAGGCGGACGGCATGATCACCGAGCGCCCCGGGCTGCTGCTGGCCATCGCCACCGCCGACTGCGTGCCGGTGCTGCTGGCGCGCAAGGACGGCAAGGCGGTGGCCGCGCTGCACGTCGGCTGGCGCGGCGCCTACGACGGCATCATCGGCCGCTTCGCCGAGCTGCTGGCGGCGCGCGGCGACAGCGCCGGCGACTGGCTGGCGGCGACCGGACCGGCGGCCGGCCACTGCTGTTACCAGGTGTCGCCCGAACTGATCGCGCAATTCGGCCAGAGATACCCCATGCCGGCGCGCGTCATCGCCGCCGAGGCGGGCAAACTGAATCTGTCCGGCATCGCCGGCTGGCAACTCGAGCGCGCCGGCTTCGCCACTGTCTCCGCCGCGCCGGAATGCACGATGTGCCATCCCGGCGCCGGCGGCTTCGCCTATCACAGCTACCGGCGTGACCGCGAAACGCGCACGCCGATCAAGGACGTCCAATGGTCGGTTATCGCCATCTCGCACTAAAACTCGCCGTCGCGCTGGCGGCTGCGTGCGGCCTGGCCGCCTCCGCCGCCACGCTGGACCTGACCCTGCAGGACCAGGCGCGGCAGCGCGCGGTGCCGGTCGAACTCTCGTTCCCGGCGGCGCCATGCACGACGGCGCCGTGCCCGGTCGCCCTGCTCAGCGCCGGCTACGGCATCGGCCACAAGGAATACCGTTTCCTGGTCGAGGAGCTCAACCGCGCCGGCTGGCTGGTGGTCAGCGTCGAGCATCAATTGCCGACCGACGCCAAGCTCGACAGAAATGGCGACCTCGTCGCGCAGATGAAACCGATGCGGCGCCGGGGCGTGGCCAACCTGCATTTCGTGCAAGAAACGCTGAGCAAATCGCACCCCGGCTACGACTGGCGCCACGTGACCTTGATCGGGCACTCGCTGGGCGGCGACATTTCCGCCGAGCGCGCCAGCGAGGGCGACGCCACGATCACACGCCTGATCACGCTGGACAACCGCCGCGCGGCGTTGCCGCGTTCGGCGGCGGTCAAGGTGCTATCGATCCGCGCCGGCGACACGCAGGCCGATCCGGGCGTGCTGCCGGACGCGCAAGAGCAAAAGCAATACTGCGCCTGCATCGTCAAGCTGCCTGGCGCCAAGCACAACGAGATGGACGACGCCGGCGGCGCCGAGCTCAAGGCGACCATCAACCGCGTCGTGCACGCGTTTCTCACCAAAGGCGCGTGCGAGGCGCCCGCCGCCGGCGGCTGACGCGAGCAACTCCGGGGGCAGGCCCTCATGCCGCGTAGGGCGGATCAGGCGGAACGCCGCAATCGGCCATCTATGAGCCGCCGATAACGCAGATAACGCATGCATGGCCGATTACGCTGCGCTAATCCGCCCTACGTGTCTCCCCGGTTTATTTGCTGATGCCTAATAAAAAAGCGGACGACGCCTTCGCGTGGTCCGCTTGTTTTGCGTGCGTGTACCGTTACACGACGATGGTCTGGTGCTCGTCGCCGACGCGCGCGCGGATCTTGCCGATGGTGTAGACGATCTCGCCGGCCTCTTCCAGCTGCGCGATGGCGGCGGCGGCGTTTTCCTGCGACACGATGACGGTCATGCCGATGCCGCAGTTGAACACGCGGTGCATCTCGGCGTCGGCCACGCCGCCGTGCCGCTGCAGCCACGTGAACAGCGGCGGCAACGTCCATGCCTTCGAGTCCAGCTCGGCCACCAGGCCCGGCTGCAGCACGCGCGGGATATTCTCGACCAGGCCGCCGCCGGTGATGTGCACCATGCCCTTGACCTCCATCGCGTCCATCAGCGCCAGCAGCGGCTTGACGTAGATGCGGGTCGGCTGCATCAGCACGTCCGCAAGCTTCCTGCCGTGGAAGTCGCCTTCCAGGTCCGGCTTGGCCACTTCGATGATCTTGCGCACCAGCGAGTAACCGTTCGAGTGCACGCCCGACGAGGCCAGGCCCAGCACCACGTCGCCCGGGGCGATCTTGGTGCCGTCGATGATTTTCGATTTTTCCACGGCGCCGACGGCAAAACCTGCCAGGTCGTATTCGCCGGCCGGGTACATGCTCGGCATCTCGGCCGTTTCGCCGCCGATCAGCGCGCAGCCGGCCTGCTCGCAACCCTGGGCGATGCCCTTGATGACGTCGGTCGCGATGGCCACGTCGAGCTTGCCGCAGGCGAAATAGTCGAGGAAGAACAGCGGCTCGGCGCCCTGCACCAGGATGTCGTTGACGCTCATGGCGACCAGGTCGATGCCGACCGTGTCATGACGGTTGAGCTCGAACGCCAGCTTGAGCTTGGTGCCGACGCCGTCGGTGCCCGACACCAGCACCGGCTCCTTGTACTTCTTGCTGATCTCGAACATGGCGCCGAAACCGCCCAGGCCGCCCATGACGCCCTCGCGCAGGGTGCGCTTGGCGAAAGGCTTGATTGCTTCGACTAAAGCGTCGCCCGCGTCGATATCGACGCCGGCGTCACGGTAGGACAGGGAAACATTTGAAGTTTGGCTCATGGTGTATTTCGCAGCGGAGGCGGTAAAATAGAAGGCGGAGACCGTTTCGTAACAAAATCGCACGTTTTCGGCGCTTTTCTGCACAAATCCGCGCAAATAAGACTGCGCGAACCCGGTCAATCCGCTATTTTATCAAAATGCCTCGTCCACCTGCCGTTTTTAACCATCTAAATCACATTCCATGCCATTCCCCCTCTCGGTAGAGCAAAAGCAAACGGCATTCTGGGTAGCGGTATGGGCGGCATTCTTCTTCCTCCTCTTCATGTTGGGCCCGGTGCTGACGCCGTTCGTGGCCGCCGCCATCCTGGCCTACGCGCTCAACCCGGCCGCCGACCGCCTCGACCGCCTGCGCCTGCGCCACCTGCGCCTGCCGCGCGCGCTGTCGGCGCTGCTGGTCGTCACGCTGTTTTGCGCCGCGCTGCTGGCCTTGGTGCTGATCGTGGTGCCGGTGCTGCAAAAGGAAATCCCGCTGCTGCGCGAGCAGATCCCCACCTTCCTGGCCCGCGCCAACGACACGCTGGGCCCCAAACTGCAGGAAATGGGCGTCAAGGTGCGACTCGACAGCGCCGGCATCCGCAAGCTCGTCTCCCAGCAGATGGCCACCAGCGGCGACGAGATCTGGGGCGCCGTGCTCAATTCGGCGCGCATCGGCGGCACGGCCGTGCTCGGCTGGCTGGCGACGCTGTTCCTGATCCCGGTGGTGCTGTTCTACCTGCTGCTGGACTGGCCGGCCATGCTGGGCCGGGTGGCCGGCGCCGTGCCGCGCCGCTGGATCGCGCCGACGATGACGATGGCGCGCGAGGTCGACGGCCTGCTGGCCCAGTACCTGCGCGGCCAGTTGCTGGTGATGCTGGTGCTGGCGGCCTACTATTCGGCGGCGCTGGCCATCGCCGGCTTCGACGTGGCATTGCCCGTGGGCATCATCACCGGCCTGCTGGTGTTCATCCCCTACCTGGGCTTCACCATCGGCCTGGCGCTGGCGACGATCTCGGCGGTGCTGCAGTTCACCGACTTCAGCGGCCTGATCGCCGTGGCCGTCATCTACGGCTTCGGCCAGGTGCTCGAAGGCTTCGTGCTCACGCCGCGCCTGGTGGGCGAGCGCATCGGCCTCAATCCGCTGACCGTCATTTTCGCGCTGATGGCCTTCGGCCAGCTGTTCGGCTTTGTCGGCGTGCTGCTGGCGCTGCCCGCCTCGGCCATCCTGATGGTGGCGTTTAGACATTTGCGCCGCCACTACCTGGGCAGCACCTTCTATAATGCGTGATGTAATCAAGAAAAACGTCATGCAAACGATCAAACCAAGGCGAACGCCATGAAACAGCTGGTGCTCGATTTAGGCGCGGACCAGGTGCACAGCCTCGCATCGTTCGAGGTGGGACAGAACGCCGAGGCGGCGGCGCTGATGGCGCAATTCGCCGACCGCAGCTCGCGCGAGCACTTCGCCTACCTGTGGGGCGTGGGCGGCGTCGGCAAGACCCACCTGCTCAAGGCGCTGGCCAGCGCCGGCGGCGAGGACGAGCAGCGGCGCGCGCGCTACATCTCGCCGTTCTCGATCGAATCCGAATTCCAGTATTCGCCGGAGGTGGACCTGTACCTGCTCGACGACTGCGAAAAACTGTCGCCGGTGGCGCAGATCGACGCCTTCGCGCTGTTTAACGAAATCCGCGCCAACGACGCCTTCATGGTCTGCAGCGGCGCCGTCGCGCCGGCCGTG
>JBDSKP010000180.1:0-4083 GCA_039916925.1 Duganella sp. | reverse complement strand
CACCTGGTGCGCACGGTGATGGATGTGATGGCGCGCGGCGCCGGCGGCGAAGGCGCGCCGGTGTGGCTGGCGGAGCTGATCTGGCGCGAGTTCTACGCCATGATCCTGTTCCACAATCCGCACGTGGTGGGCGGCGCCTACAAACCGGCCTATGACGCCATCCAATGGGAGACGGGGCCGGAGGCGGACGAACTGTTCGCGGCCTGGTGCGAGGGCCGCACCGGCTATCCGCTGGTGGACGCGGCGATGGCGCAGCTCAACCAGACCGGCTACATGCACAACCGGCTGCGCATGGTGACGGCGTGCTTCCTGATCAAGGACCTGGGAATAGACTGGCGGCGCGGCGAGGCGTATTTCGCGCTGCATTTGAACGACTTCGACCTGGCGTCGAACAACGGCGGCTGGCAATGGGCGTCGTCGTCGGGGTGCGACGCGCAGCCGTACTTCCGCATTTTCAACCCGGTCACGCAGTCGGAGAAATTCGACGCCGGCGGCAAGTTCATCCGCCGCTATCTGCCGCCGCTGAAGGATCTGGGCGACAAGGAGATCCACGCGCCGTGGCAAACGCCGCGCGCGCGGCCGCTCGATTATCCGGCGCCGATCGTCATGCACGACGAGGCGCGCAAACGCACGCTGGAGCGATATGAAGTGGTAAAGGTCAATCGCCCAACCGTTTAACGCACGGCTATTTCAACAACCCGGTGATCGCCTCCAACAACACCGGCTCCTGGAACGGTTTGCCGAAATACGCGTTCACCCCCAGCTGCAACGCGTAATTGCGGTGCTTATCGGCGCTGCGCGAGGTGATCATAATGATCGGAATATCCCTGGTCCGCTCGTCCCCGCGCACATTCCTGGTCAAATCAAAACCATCCATGCGCGGCATCTCGATATCGACCAGCATCAGGTCCGGCGTCATATCCTGCAACTGCTCCAGCGCGTCGACCCCGTCCTTGGCCAGCAACACGTTATAGCCTTCGCGCTCCAGCAAACGCTGCGTCACGCGCCGCACCGTCATCGAATCGTCCACCACCATGATCGAGCGCGCGTCCTGGCGCGCCGCCGCCGGATCGACCGCGCGCGCGTACCGCCGCCCGGCCTCCGGCTGATGCGCCAGATGCTGCGCCAGCGCCACCGGATTCAAAATCAGCACGATATCGCCCGTGCCCAGCACCGTCGCCCCGGCGATACCGGCCATGCGCGACAGCTGCGGACCGATATTCTTGATGACCACCTCGCGGTTGCCCAGCACCTCGTCGACCCGCACCGCCAGCCGTTCGTTGCCGTTCTTGAGCATCATCACCGGCGCCGACCGCTGCGCCAGCGCCTGCGCATCGGCGTCGCCCAGCAAAGCCGGCAGATAGTGCAGCGCGGCCTGATGTCCCTGGATCGGCACGAAGCCGTTTTGATGGGCCTCGGCCAGCGCCGCATCCTTCATTTGCAGCACCTGTTCGACCAGGATCGACGGGAAGGCATAGGTCTTGCCGCCGGCGTCGACCAGCACCACCTGCGTCACGGCCAGCGTCAGCGGCAGGCGGATGGTGAACCGCGTGCCCTTGCCGCGCTCGGAGAACAGGTCGACGCGCCCGCCCAGCGATTGCGCCTCCGACTGCACGACGTCCATGCCGACGCCGCGTCCCGACAGCTCGGTCAGCGCTTCGGCGGTGGAGAAGCCCGGCTCGAAAATCAGGTCGGCGATCCGCGCCTCGGAGACGTCGTCGTCCTCGTGCAGCAGACCGCTGCTGATCGCCTTGGCGTGGATGCGTTCCAGATCGAGTCCGCCGCCGTCGTCGGAAAATTCGATGACCACCTCGTTGCCCTGCTGCGTGACCTGCACCAGCAGCTCGCCGGTCTCGCTCTTGCCCGCCTCGCCGCGGGCCGCGCGCGACTCCACGCCGTGGGCGATGGCGTTGCGCAGCAGGTGCTCGAACGGCGCGGCCATGCGTTCGAGGACGCCGCGGTCGATTTCCACCGCGCTGCCACGAATGTCCAGATTGACGCGCTTGTCGACTTCCTTGGCGCTTTGGCGGGCCACACGGAACAGCCGCTCCGAGATGCTGGCGAACGGCACCATGCGCACCCGCATCAGGTCCCGCTGCAGATCGCGCGTCAGGCGCGCCTGCAGCACCAGATCGTTGCTGGCGGCGTCGACGCCACGGGTCAGGCTTTCGTGGAACGAGGCGACGTCGTTGACGCTTTCCGCCATCATGCGGGTCAACTCCTGCAACCGGGTGAAGCGGTCGAATTCGAGCGGGTCGAATTCGCGGTCGCTGGAGACCGACATGCGCGAGGCGATCTGCGATTCGGCCTGCACCTCGACCTCGCGCAGCTGGCGGCGCAAACGGGCCAGGTTCTCGGAGAAGTCGAGCAGCGACGTGCGCAAGGTGCCGACCTCGTTTTCCAGCTTGGAGCGCGAGATCGACACCTCGCCCGCCTGATTGACGAGACGATCGAGGATATCGGCCCGAACCCGCACCAGCGGCGATTTGGCGCCGGCCGGCGGCTCGTCGCCCGGCGGCACGGCGGCCGCGTTGCCCGGCGCCTCGTCGACGGCGGCGATATCGGCGTCGAGCGCTCCGCCGCCAGCCGTCGCCGGGGCGCCGGCGTCCATGCTCTCGACATCGGCGGCCAGGCCGGCGACGCCCGCCTCCACCGGGACGGATTTGAGCGCGTCCGGATGCTGCAATTGCTCGAACAGCAGCAAGGCGTGGTCGTAGTGCGCCAGCAGCTCGTCGAACGCTTGCGGCGTGGCGAAACCGGCGTGCACCATGTTTTCGATATGGGTTTCGATTTCATGCGCGTGCTGGCCCAGGCGCATCGCGCCGGCCATGCGCGCGCTGCCCTTGACCGTGTGCAGCAAGCGAAGCAGGCCTTGCGCGTGCGACGTGTCGGCGGGACGGTGCTGCCAGGCGCGCAGCGCCTCGCCCACCTGCGGCAGCAAATCGGCGCCCTCCTCGAGGAACACCGGCAGCAAATCGGCATCGATCTCGTCGTTGAAAAGGGCCGGCGCGGCGCCCAGAATCTCGTCCTCGGCCGGCGCCAATTCGATAATTTCGGTGTCCGGCAGGGGAGCCGCATCCAAAATGGCTTGCGGATCGGGCTCGGGTTCCGGCAGCGGCTCGGGTTCCGGTTCGGGTTCGGGCTCGGGCAGTTCCGGCTCGGGTTCGGACATCGCCTCCAACTCCGGCACCGGTTCGGCGTCCGGCCCGAACACCGGCGCCGCATCGGGCACCGGCTCGGCGGGGGCTGCCGGCGCGGGCGCCTGGTACGGCGGCGCGGCGATATTCAGCGGCGGATCGGCGAAAGCGTCGTCAAAGGCAGCGTTGAACAGATCGTCGATATTATCGTCGGCGCGCGCTTCGGCTTTTTTCGGCGCCAGGTCGGGCACCCCGGCGGCTTGCGCTTCCGGCAAGCTTCCGCTGATCTCGTTGTATGCATCCCTGAACAGCCGATCCAGCGGCGACTCCTCCACCTCCGGCGGCTGCGGCGGCACCGCGATGTTCTCCATCGTCTCCGCCACCAGATCATCCAGGCGCGCCTCGATATCCTGGCCGGCGCCGGGCGGCGTGGCGGCCAGCTCCTCGCGCAACTGCTGCAAGGCGGTGATCAACTCCGGCTGCGCGGCGGGCATCTCGCCCTGCGCAAAACTCTGCAACATCTGGCGGATGCGCTCTATCGCGAAGTCCAGCAGATCGTGCTGTACCTGGTCCAGATGCGGCGCCGGCGGCAGCAGCGACTCCAGGGTGGCCTCGAGCGCCAGCGCCAGTTCGCGCAAGACCTTGAAGCCGACCGTGCCCGAGGTGCCCGCCAAGGTGTGCGACGCCTGCAGTGCCTCGCCATTGACCGGACGGCGCGGCTCATGGCGCCACTCGCCGAAGTCCCGCTGCAACAGGCGAACCAGTTCGTCGGTCTCGTGCAAATAGATGTTGTACAGCGGCAGAGGAATCTCCAGCTCGCCGATATGTTTGACGTTGTCGTCGCGCGGCGCCGGTGGCGGCGCGACGGTGGGGAACTCGATGACGTTGCCCGCGGTGGCGGCGGCCGGCTCGGTCGGCGCATCGGCCTCCGCCGCCGCCGGCACTT
>JBDSKP010000179.1:0-2604 GCA_039916925.1 Duganella sp. | reverse complement strand
GGCGCGGCGCGGGTGCGACCGGCGGCAAGCGCGGTCGGCGGGCGGGGCCCGGGGCGCTAACGGCGGCCGCGGAACAGCTGCGGCAGCAGCTCGGCCAGGTGGGCGCGCTCGTCGCCCTGGGCCCGGTGCAGCGCCTGCTGCGGGCCGTGCATGAACTTGGCGGTCAGGCCGCGCGAGATGGCCTCGATCACCGCTTCGACATCGTCGCCGCGGGCCAGCATCCTGCGTGCCCGTTCGAGTTCGATCTGGCGCAGCGCCTCGCCGTTCTCCTGCAGGCTTTGAATCACCGGCACCACGGCGCGGTCGTCGATCCAGTGCATGAACGACTGCACGCGCGTTTCGATGATCGCCTCGGCCTGGGCGACGGCGGCCTGGCGGTTTTCCATCCCGGTCTGCACCACCTTGCCCAGATCGTCGACGGTGTAGAGGAAGACGTCGTTCAGGCGCGCCACTTCCGGCTCGATATCGCGCGGCACGGCCAGATCGACCATGAACATCGGCTTGTGGCGGCGCGCCTTGATCGCGCGCTCCACCATGCCCAGGCCGATCAGCGGCAGCGACGAGGCGGTGCACGAGATGACGATGTCGTACTGGTGCAGCTTGTCCTGCAGGTCGGCCAGGCGGATCGCGCGGCCGCCGTAGCGGTGCGCCAGCAGTTCGCCGCGTTCCAGGGTGCGGGTGGCGATGGTGATGGTTTTCGGATTCTGCGCCGCGAAGTGGGTGGCGCACAACTCGATCATCTCGCCGGCGCCGATGAACAGCACGTGCTGCTCGGATATCTTGTCGAAGATGCGCTGCGACAGGCGCACGGCGGCGGCGGCCATCGACACGCTGTGGGCGCCGATCTCGGTGGTGCTGCGCACCTCCTTGGCGACCGAGAAGCTGCGCTGGAATAGCTGGTGCAGATAGGTGCCCAAGCCGCCCGCCTCGTCGGCGGTGCGGATCGCGTCCTTGATCTGGCCGAGGATTTGCGTCTCGCCCAGCACCATCGAATCGAGCCCGGAGGCGACGCGGAAGGTGTGGCGCACGGCGTCGTGCTGCGGCAACAAATACAGGTGCGGCCGCAGCTCGGCGTAGTTCAATTTGTGGAAATCGGCCAGGAAGTGGGCGCCGGCGTCGAGCGGGTCGGGCACCTGGCTGGCCGCGTACAACTCGGTGCGGTTGCAGGTCGACAGGATCGCCGCCTCGTCGCTGCCGCGGTGGTCGATGCGCTCGAACCACGAACGCGCCGCCACCACCGCCTGGCCGAGCTGCTCAGGGGCGAACGCCAGCTGCTCGCGGAGCGAGACCGGTGCGGTGTGGTGGTTGAGGCCGACGGCTAGCAGCTGCATTGCGGGTCCGGACGATGAATTAGCGGACATTATACCGTGATGTACCTGAGGTTGCCCCTGGGCTGCCTAAAGGCATAGCAGCCGCCGGAGCAGCGGCCATGGCAGCCGGTCCGGCGGCGGGGCGGGCGCGCCGGGCGATTACGCCGCGCCGAGTTTTTCCAGCCGGTAACCGTAACTATACACCGGCACCAGACGGAAACCGTTTTCTGGTTTTAATTGCAATTTGTTGCGCACGCGGGACACGTGGGTGTCCATGGTCCGGGACGGCACGGCGGTCTCGCGGATCCACACGGCCTCGTGGATATAGGCGCGCGACAGCGGCCGGCCGATGTTGCGGAAAAATAACAGTGCGAGGTAAAACTCCTTGTGGGTGACGTCCAACACCACACCATCCATCAGCAAACGGCCGGGGCGGGTCTCGAAAACGTACTGCCCGAATTGTAATTGTTCGGCACCATTTTGGGCCGGATAGGCGCGCCGCAGTAGCGCTTGCACGCGCGCCACCATTTCGCTGCGCCGCAGCGGCTTGATCATATAGTCGTCGGCCCCGGCGGCCAGGCCGGCGACGATATCGTCCTCGCCCGAGCTGGTCGTCAGGAACAGCACGGGCGCGCTGTCGGGCAGTTTTTCCCGGGCGCGGCGCATGACTTCGGCGCCGGTCAGATCGACCACCTGCCAGTCGAGAATCAGCATGTCGTAACTGTCCTTGCGCAGTTGCGCCAGCACATCTTTTGCGGTTTGAAAACTGTGGCAAATGTGGCCGGCGGAGGTCAACACCTGGCTGATCAAGTCGGCCTGGCTGCGGTCATTGTCGAGTACGGCGATTCTCATACTGCTGCCTGTAGGAAATATATGTTAAAGAGATGTCACGTCAAATATAACAGAGATTCACAAATTTAATGGCAGGAAGGTCAAAATATTTTTCGTGGGACACTAACATTTATCGTTTGTTAATGTAATTTTTGATCGTGCGCGCCCGTTCTGTTATTACACGGTACACTGGAAAAAGCCCGAATTCAATCAAGAAGTTGAAATCTGGAAATAATTTTCAGCGCATACGGGAGGCGCCGTGGGACTCAAAAACAACACGAACTGGACGTTGGTGCCGGGCACCGTGCGCGACATCGACGCGGTGCGCGAACGCTGTCGGAAATTGGTGCGGCGCCGCGCGATGGTGTCGGCCGGCGTGGCGGCGGTGCCGATTCCGGGCCTCGACGTGGTGTCGGACCTGCGCCTGTTCGCGCTGCTGATCGACGACATCAACCACGAGTTC
>JBDSKP010000178.1:0-3002 GCA_039916925.1 Duganella sp. | reverse complement strand
AGACGGTGGCCGCGTCGGTGACGATGAAATTCGAGGACGGCATGAAGTTCGAGCGCGAGCGCTTCATGCACCTGATCCAGACCACCGAGTCGAAGGCGCTGCGGCACGCGTTCTTCGCCGAGCGGATCGCCAGCAAGGTGCCGGACGTGCCGGCCGATACCCCGACGCGCGCCATCGGGCAGGCGGCCGTGGTCGGCGCCGGCATGATGGGCGGCGGCATCGCGATGACCTTCCTCAACGCCGGCATCCCCGTCAAGCTGCTCGAGACCAGGCAGGAGGCGCTCGACAAGGGCCTGGCGACGATACGCAAGAATTACGAAAGCACGCTCAAGAAGGGCAAGCTGACGCAGGAAAAGCTCGACCAGCGCATGGCCCTGGTCAGCGGCACCCTTTCCTACGACGACATCGCCGGCGCCGATATCGTGGTCGAAGCCGTGTTCGAGGAGATGGGCGTCAAGGAGGCGGTGTTCCGCCGGCTCGACGCGGTGATGAAGCCGGGCGCGATCCTGGCCACCAACACGTCGACGCTGGATGTCGACCGCATCGCCGGCTTCACCGGGCGCCCGCAGGATGTCATCGGTACGCACTTCTTCAGCCCGGCCAATGTGATGAAGCTGCTCGAGATCGTGCGCGGCGCCCAGACCGGCAAGGACGTGCTGGCGACGGCGCTGGCCTTGTCCAAAAAACTCAAGAAAACCGGCGTCGTCTCCGGCGTGTGCGACGGCTTCATCGGCAACCGCATGATCGAGCAGTACAGCCGCCAGGCCGGCTTCCTGCTTGAGGAGGGCGCGCTGCCCGAGCAGGTCGACAAGGCCGCCGAGAAGTTCGGCTGGGCCATGGGGCCGTTCCGCATGGCCGACCTGGCCGGCAACGACATCGGCTGGGCCATCCGCAAGCGCCGCTACGTCGAAAAGCCGGAGATCAGCTATTCCAGGACCGCCGACCTGCTGTGCGAAATGGGCCGCTATGGCCAGAAGACCGGCGCCGGCTGGTACGACTACAGACCGGGCGACCGCAAGGCCTACCCGAACCCGCAAGTCGACGCGATGATCGTCGCCCATTCGGCCGAACTCGGCATCGCGCGGCGCAAGATCGGCGACCAGGAGATCGTCGAGCGGCTGGTGTACGCGCTGGTCAACGAGGCAGCCAACATCCTCGAGGAGGGCATCGCGCTGCGCGCCTCCGACATCGACATGGTGTATCTCACCGGCTACGGCTTCCCGCTGTTCCGGGGCGGACCGATGTTCTACGCCGACACCGTGGGCTTGCCCAACGTGCTGGCCGCGATCAACAAGTACGCGCGCGGCCATCACGGCGAGGCCTGGAAGCCGGCGCCGCTGCTGGTCCGGCTGGCCGGCGAGGGCAAGGGTTTCAACGGCTGACGCCCGTCGACGTTGTTCGATGTTCACATGCCATAAGGAAAATTTAATGGCATGTGGGCATTTATCGTGGAACACAGGTATAATTCTCGAAAGCACAACTTTCATCGAAACCCTAAAAAATGGTTCGAGTCGCAGCGTGAGCAACATCGCGTTACAACCCAAATTTTTCCATTTTTTAGAGGCATACATGAAACGCACCATCATCGCGGCAGCACTCGCCATCGGCGCGTTGTCGACCGCCCAGGCGGCCGGCATCAGCGGCCTGGCCAACACCGGCACCGGCACCGGCGCAAGCGGCACGGCCGACACCCACTATACCCTTAGCGCCGCCAGCAGCGACACCGCGATCTCCGGCACCGCCCCGATCATCACTTTCGACAACCAATGGCCGATCAGCCCGTGGATGGCCAACGACGGCGTTTCCAAGTGGGTGACGCCGACCGTCAGCCAGGCGCAAAGCTTCGACGCGGGCAGCGCCGGCACGTACACCTATTCGCTGTCGTTCGACCTCACCGGCTTCAAGGCCGACACCGCCAGCTTCAGCGGCCGCATGGCGGCCGACAACGCGGTCTCGGTCATGCTCAACAACCAGCTGATCTCCAGCGCCACCGGCTTCACCGGCTGGAGCGGCTTCGCTTCGAATGGCGGCTTCGTCGCCGGCGTCAACAAGCTCGACTTCGTGGTCACCAACTGGGCGCAAAACGGCGGCAACCCCACCGGGCTGCGCGTCGAGTTCACCGGCAGCAACGTCACGCCGGTGCCGGAACCGGAAACCTACGCCATGCTGCTGGGCGGCCTGGCAATGATGGGCGCCATCGCGCGTCGCCGCAAGACAAAATAACTACAAGTGGGTTCAGCATTGGCCGCCAGCGATGGCGGCCTTTTTTTTTCGTCCCGCCGTTTGTTATGGGGCGCCGCAGTTGTTGATGACTGCGCGCCCGTTAAAGCGGTCCTCGACCCAGGCCGGCAACAGCTTGGCCGCTTGGCCGACGACGGCCTCGTGGTCCAGTCCCGGGAACTCCTGGTAGTCGACCGCCGAGCCGGCGGCGCACAGGGCCACGCGCTCGCGCTTGGTCAGCACGGGCGGGGTGGTCGTGTCGGCCAAGCCTTGGTAGATCTTGAACGGCATCGATCCCTTGGGGGCGAAGTTGTCGACCGCCGTCATCGCCGTCCACCACGCCGAGCCCGGGGCCAACGCGCCCGGCACGTAGGCGTCTTTGACGCCGGCCGCGGCGTTCCAGACGTCGAAACAGCCGCTGGCGAGCACCGGCAGCTGTTCCATCGCGTCCGGCGTGAGGAAATCGCGGTATTTCAGCTGCGGGAAATAGGCCTGGATGCCGGGCAGGGTCGAGATCACGTAACCGGCGTTTTCGGTGCTGGTCATCGAATTCAGGGTCAGGTCCTTGATGCGCACGGCCGGCGCCATCAGCGCCGCGCCCAGGCCGGTGAATTCCGGCGCGTAGGTCGCGGCGATGTTTTCCGCCCACATCGTGGTCTGGCCGCCCTGCGACCAGCCGTACATGACATAGCGCCGCGAGGCGTTGGCCTCGCCGAACTTCTGCGCCACCCGCAGCATGTCGAGCGAGGCGCGCGCGTTCGGCTGGCCCGCCATGTAGAAGG
>JBDSKP010000177.1:0-5208 GCA_039916925.1 Duganella sp. | reverse complement strand
GGGCGCGGCGGCGGCAAGCAGTATGCCGGCCAGCACCAGCACCACCATCAGTTCCACCAGCGAGACTCCGGCTTCTTTCCTTCCCATGGCGCCCCCGCTCAGCGCCAGCAATTGGCGCGCGTGCCGGTCGAGAGCCGCTCGCCGGTGCTCAGCAACTTCATCTCGCGGCATTCGTCGTCGCGGAAGTTGGCGTCCACCTTGGCGGTGCCGGCCGTGGCGACCAATTGCACGCATTGCTCGATCGGCTCGTTGTCGCACGCCTTGCCTTCGATCTCATAGCCACTGGTCTGCGAGCGGCTCCCGCTCCACCACTGGAACTGGCGCTCCTCGAAACCGGTCGAGCCGGAGGAGAACGCCAAATAGGTGCCGTTCTGCGTGAAATAGCGCTCCTGCTGCAACATTAATCTGAGCAGCGTCGCCTGAGCCTCGTTGCGGCGCGCGCTGATCACATGTTGCTGCCAGGATGACATGGCGCCCCCCGCCAGCACGCCCAGTATGACCATCGCAATCAACATTTCGATCAGGCTGGTACCTTCATGCCGGCCCCGGCTCATTTCGCCGCCTCATGCAGCTCGCGCCAGTTGCCCACCTCGCGCCAACTCAAACGGCCGGCGCGCAACCGGACCTGTACACGGCCAACGGCCACATTCCCCCGCGGGGTCAGGTTGGCAACGGCCAACTCCTTGTGCAAACTGGTGCGGCCGGTGGGATCGCGCGGCGTCCTGGTGGTCGCGACGGGCAACAGCGATGGCGTCGCCCTGTACTCGTCGGATATCTGGCCGATGATCGGCCGCTCGACGGACGTCGGCACCGGCAGCCGCGCGGCAACGCTATCCCGCTCGGCCAGACCGCTCAGCACATCGAGCGCATAGGTGCGGCTACGCGCTTTGTCGCAAGCGTCGGCGCCGGGCAGCAGCGTGTTGAAAAACACCTCGCCGCCAGCCAGCACGCCGCTGTCGATGCTGCGCTCGCCGGTTGTAGCCGCCTGCAACAAGTCAACGTACCAGCCCATGCTGTCGTATGCCATGTTGGCGCCGCCGATGCTGAACGCCGGCATGCCGGCGTCGCCGTCGAGAACGCGCTGCTTCAGTTGATGTCGGCTGGTGATGATCTCGGCCGGGGTTCGCAGGCTATCGCGGATCGCGTAATAAGATTGCGGTGCGAAGCCCGCCGACGTGCGGTCCGCCTTTTCGATCAACTTGCCGGTGCCGAACAGCACCAGATAGCCACCGCCATCGGCATACGCCAGCAGGGGCTGCTGGGCGATCGGCTGGCGTTTGCCTTCGATGTCGCGCGCGACAAACAGCGGCGCGCCGCCCGCGCCGGGACCGACCGCGCCAGCCCACGGCGCGTCGCCGGTGAAATCGAAGCGCCACAAGTTTCCCTGCAGATCGCCGGCGTAGCCGTAACGCAGCGCGCCGGTGCGGTCGGTCACCAGCACCGGCGCGTTGAGCGCGTTGGCCAGCGCGGCATCGGCGATCGGCGTGATCAGCCGGTAGTAGTTGACGTTGAGCTGCCAGGGCGTACCGCGCGGCTTGTCGACCGCCAGCAGGAACAAGGCGCCCTTGCCCGTCGGGCTGGCGTGGCCGTCCGCCGCGTAGTTATTCAGTCCGCTGGCGACGACCGCGAAATGGCGGTAGGCCGGCACGCCCGCGACGGTGCGCGTGCGCAGCTTGGCGATCTGGGGCCGCGTGGTGACGTTGCCCATCATCGGGTCGTCGCGGTCGGTGAATTCCCACAGCACGCCGCTGTCGGCGAAGCGCGTCGGGTCGGTGACGTCCAGCGCGAAAACCCCTTGCGCGCCGCCGCCCATGCCGGAGATTAAGACTGTCCTGCCAGCACCGGAGATCATCGCCTCGCCGACGCCGGCGGGGCCGTCGACGTAGGCTTGGTGGCTGTAGTCGGGGTCGGACAGGCGGTTCAGCGAGGAGATCAACGTGTTGGGCACGTAGGCGAACAGTTCCGCGCCATCGGCGGCGTTGAAGGCGTGCAGCATGCCGTCGTTGGCGCCGACATAGATGACGCCGGGCCGCGCCGCCGACGGCTCCACGTAGACGGGCGTGCTGTGGATGGAGTCGCCCAGTACGCTGCCGCGTGTGCGGAACAGTTTGCCTTCCTGTGTGCGGTCGCCGCGCAGGAAGGCCAGCCGTTGCTCGCCCAGTGCGTCGGCGGTGGTTGAGGCAGGGGCTTGGTCCAGTTGCTGGCGTTGCTCTGCCGATAAGGCGTTCCATTCGAATGGGATCATGTCGAGCGTGCCGTCCGGCTGGACGATGGCTGTGAAGATTTTGCGGGCGGCCGGGGCCGGGCTTGGCGCGTGCGCGGTGTCGCCGGTTAGGCGGGCGCCGGCGTCCCAGGCGGCCGTTGGCGCCGATGGCAAGCCCGCCGCGCCGGGCGGTAACACGTAGCGGGAGAAGTGCCCGCTCCAGTCCGTCAGGTTGGTGCTGGCCTGGAATAGGTCGCCGGCGCTGGCGCTCGCGCGCGGCGGTGCCGGATGCAGCAGCGAGGCGCCTTCGAATTCGGCGGCGCCGGTTCGCGGGGCAGCGGTGTGGCAGGCGGCTGTTAGCGGTTCGTTGGCGATGTCGAGGGTTGGGGGTGTGGCTCGTGCGGCTGCGGTTATTATCATCGCGGCTGGAATTAACAGGTGTTCGATTTGCATGCGTTCTCCTTGTCCGCTATGGCCGTCGACGGCGCTTGGCGGATTACGCTGCGCTAATCCGCCCTACGTGGTTCAGTGGTTCAGATTGATTTTCGGTCTCGTTTCTTTATTGCTCTGGTTTGATGAATACGCTTTGTAGGACCACTTGGGTTGCGCGCTTGGCGCCGAAGCCGATTACCGTCACCCGGTAGCAATAGCTGGTCGCTGTGCCGGCCGAGGCGTCCTCCCCCGGCTGGCGGCACTCGGTGCGCTCAATCAGGTAGCGCGGCTTCTTGAAGGGCAGGAAGCCTTGTCCGGTCTGCATCGCCGCGCCGGTGGCGACGCCGTACTCGGTCGTGCAGGCGCCACCGTCCGCGGCGCCGGACAGATCGACCCGCTGCCAAACCGGCGCCTCGCCGCAAGCAGGGTCGACGACCTTGGCCGTCCCTTGCTGAATGTCGCGCTCCGCATCCACCAATGCATCCTCCGCCGCCTGAAACGCCACGTCCCGATCGCGCTCGCCACGCGCCGCCTTTTCACCCTGCAAACTCAGCTGCGCTGCCGAGACGCCGAGCAACATCACCAGTATCAGCATCAGCAGACACACCAACAGCGCCACGCCGCGTTCGCGCCCCACTCCGCATCGCGCCGCCATCGTCAACCGCTCCTGTTGCGCAGCGCGACCGTCATCACGATCACCCGCCGCGCCCGCCATCGTTGCGACTCAGGGAAGATGCCCTCCGCCACGCGCACGCCCAGGTCGTCGCCGTGGCCGTCGGAATAAGCGGGTCCGAACAAATCGAACCGCCGCGCCACCCTGTCGGCACGGGTGTTGTTTTCGCCGTGCAAGAGCAACGCGAGCTTGACGCTGCAGACGCGCTTCCAGTGGGTCTTGCGGTGCAGATCGCGTTGCAGTTCGTTGGGTGTGGCGCCCACCAGCGCCAGCCCGGCGTCCATGCTGTTGATGACGGTGGCGTTGACGAACGTGTTGGGCACGCCGTCGGCCGGCTCGTCGCTATCGAGGCCGTACAACACCTGGAAGGAATCGACGCCGCGCATGATCGCGTCGGCGCCCCAGCCGGCGGCGCTGCGGTATTTGCAGCGCAATTCCGGCTCGCCGCCGGCGTCGGCGGCGACATAGAAAATGCTCCAGCCGCGCTCCACGGTGGCCGACGGCGCGCCGACGCCGAAGCCGGCGCAATTGAGGCTGGAGCCGTCGCCGTTGGCGCCGTCGCCGTGGCCGGAGAAGCGCAGCGCCAGCACGTCGCTGCCGTTGGCCACGTCTGGCGCCAGTCCGGAGATGCCGTCGCTACCCTTGGTGATGCTGCTGGCGTCGAGTCCGGCGATGGCCGCCGGCTCGTGCGCGGCCAGCTCGGCCGGCGCCTCCACGCCGTTCCAGTTGACGTGGGCGCCCTGCCGTATCGCCTGCGACATGATCTCCAGCGCGTAGCGGCCACCGTCGTCGATCCAGGTGTTCTCGCTGTGGTTGCGATAGTTGCCGCTGGCGGCCAGCAGCAAGCCGCTGGCCAGCAAGGTCAGCACCATCCCCAAGCCGCATGCGATGATCAGTTCGATGATGGTCCAGCCACCCTGCCGCGCGCGCTTCATGGCGCCCCCGCGACGGCGGCCAAGGCGAGCGCGACCCCGGGCACGTACTCGCCCGCCTCGTCCTTGCGCGGCGTGCCGTCCGGATTCTTGCCACGCCAGCCGACCTTGACCACCAGCGGCGCGCCGGCGCCGCCGCTGCATGCCCAGCGCAGCTTGCCGCCCGACCACAGGCCGGCGTCGCGGCAGATCACCGCGCGGCCGGACGGCAGGTTCTCGCGCATCAGCGATTTCATTTCGTACAGGTCGAACGCGGCCAGCTGGGCGCCGTCGCAGGCGCCGCCATGGCATAGCGCGGCCGGCACCGGCGGATTCGGTTCGGCCAGCACGTCGTAGTCGAGGGTCAGGTAGGGGTTGGCGCCGTCGGCCAGGCGCATCTGTTCGGGATTGGCGCGCATGCGCTCGGCCATGCCGGCGGCCAGCCACCCGGCCTGCGCCAGCAACGTGGCCTGATGGCGGGCGCGCAGCGCCGCTAATTGCATCGACACGCCGCCGACGACGCCCAGTGCCAGCACCAGCACGGCGATCATGATTTCGACCAGGGTGAAGCCGGCAACGGCACGGGCCGTTTGTCGTGCACGCATCGTAACCTCCGCAAGTCGACAGAACTACCCTAGACGGTAGCAGCGGAGAATGGCAGAGGTATGAGGTGGATCAAGTGTGCGCTAGCGGGATGCTAGCTTTTACGGGGCTTGCGGTCCTGGCCGACTTCGGCGATGGCGTCCTGGAACTCGGCCAGATCTTCGAAGTTTTTGTAGACCGATGCGAAGCGGATATACGCGATCTTGTCGAGGCGCTGCAACTCTTGCATCACCAGCTCGCCGATGTAGCCGGTGTCGACTTCGCGCTTGCCGCTGGTGAGCAATTTCTCTTCGATCGATGAAACGGCCGCGTCAACGGCGGGCGCCGCCACGGGGCGCTTGCGCAGGGCCAAGGTCAGGCTGCCGCGCAACTTGGCGGCCGAATAT
>JBDSKP010000176.1:0-3096 GCA_039916925.1 Duganella sp. | reverse complement strand
CCAGCTGCGCGTCGGTCTCGACGCCCTCGGCCACCACCGACATCTTCAGCCCGTGCGCCATGGCGATGATGGCGCGCGTGATGGCGGCGTTTTCCGAGTCCTGCGGCAACCCGCAAATAAAACTCTTGTCGATCTTAAGCGCCCGCACGTCGAAACGCTTGAGATAGTTCATTGACGAGTACCCCGTGCCGAAGTCGTCGATCGACAGGTATACGCCGATGCCGCGCAACTGCTCCAAGGTAACCATCGTGGCGCGGGCGTCGTCCATCAGCGTGCCCTCGGTCAGCTCCAGCTCGAGCAGGTCGGCCGGCAAACCCGTGTCGTCGAGCGCCGACATGACGATCTGCGTCAGGTTCTCGTCCTTGAACTGCTTGGCCGACAGGTTGACGGCCACCCGCAGCGGCTGCTTGCCGGCCGCTTGCCACGCCTTCGCCTGCCGGCACGCCGTGCGCAGCACCCATTCGCCGATCGGGACGATCAGGCCAGTCTCCTCGGCCAGCGGGATGAACTCGGTCGGCGAGATGATGCCGCGCTCCGGGTGGCGCCAGCGCACCAGCGCCTCGACGCCGACGATCTTGGCGCTCGAGACGTCGATCTGCGGCTGGTACAGCAGATACAGCTCGTCGTTCTGCAAGGCCTTGCGCAGGCCCACCTCCAGCCTGACGTGGCTCATGATCTGCATCGTCAGCGACGAGCTGTACAGCTTGGCGTTGTTCTTGCCGCAGTTCTTGGCGTGGTACATCGCCGTGTCGGCGTACTTGAGCAGCGAGTTGCAATCCTCGCCGTCCTCCGGATACAGCGAGATGCCGATGCTGGCGGTGACGAAGATCTCGTGGGCGTCGATCAGGAACGGCCGGCGCATCGCCTCCTTGACCCGGTGGGCGACGTTGAGCGCGTTCTCGACCCGCTCCAGGTCGGGGATCAGGATGGTGAATTCGTCGCCGCCCAGGCGCGCCAGGTTATTGCCGCCGACCTCGGTGCGCGAGACCAGGTCGCTCGGGCGCGTGGTTTCGCGCAGCCGTTCCGACACGGCCATCAGCAAATGGTCGCCGACGTCGTGGCCCAGCGTGTCGTTGATGCGCTTGAAGGCGTCCAGGTCCATGAACAGCACGGCGAATTTCTTGTTGCCCTTGCGCGAGCGCGCCAGTTCGGCCTCCAGCGTTTCGAGGAAGGCCTGGCGGTTCGGGATGCCGGTCAGGCTGTCGCAATAGGCCAGGCGGCGGATCTGCTCCTCCGTGCGCTTGCGCTCGCTGATATCGCGCACCAGGCCGAGCACCTCGTCGGGGCCGGTGGCCACCAGCCGCGCCTCGAAATGCCGCACCGGCGGCGGCACCGCGTGCTCGCCGTGGCGCACGCGCTGGGCCGGGCCGGCGATCGGCAATTCGTAGTCGAGCGAGCGGATGTGCTGGGTCTCGAGCACCGTGCGCACCTCTTCCAGCATGTGCGTGGCGATGTCTTCCGGCAGCACCTGGCTCAGGTGGCGGCCGACGCAATTGTCGCTCGAGAACACGCTGCTGGCCTCGTGGCCCTGCTCGTAGTCGAGATAGAAGCCGTCCTTGTTCATGCGGAAGAAGGTATCGGGGATGGCCGCCAGCACCGCGCGGTGGTGGGCGTCGGCGATGCGCAGGCGGGTGATGGCGTCGCTGGCGCGCAGCACGTACAGCACGCGGTGGCCCAGGATGGGCCAGTTGATCGGCTTGGAGACGAAATCGGTGGCGCCGGCCTCGTAGGCCTTGGTCACCGATTCGAGCTCGTCGCCGCCGGTGACCATGATGATGGGCACGACCGCGTGCGTTTCCAGCCGGCGGATCTCGCGGCACACGGCAAAGCCGTCCATGCCGGGCATTTCCACGTCGAGCAACACCAGGTCCGGCGCCATGTTCTGGTAGCAGGCCAGCGCCTGCACGCCGTCCTCGGCCTCGATGGCGTCGAGGCCGACCTGGGCCAGCATTTCCAGCATCAGCAAGCGCATCACTGGATCGTCGTCGGCGACCAGCACCAAACCGCGCTTGGGAGAGAAGGGCGTTGCCATATCAAATTTCCTTTTCCAGGATAGCTCCCAATGCCTGCCGCACGGCCTGGAAAGATCGTTCCATATCATCGAGCAGGGCGGCGGCGCCCGCGGTGGTGTCGTTGCGGCCAAGTTGTTCCATTTCCTTGCAGCGTTGCGCCAACGCGTAGGCGCCGACGTTGGCGCTGCTGGACTTGAGGCTATGCGCGGCCTTGCGCATTTGCACGGTGCCGCCGCTGTCGATCGCCGACCGGAGGGTGCGCAAATGCGTCGGCGTGTCTTCTAAATAGGCGTGCAGCACCCGTTCGAGCAGCGCCTCGCCGTTGCCGGTGCTGAGGGCGCGGATGTTTTCCAGCGCTTGCCGGTTGATCAGCGGTTCCGGCGCCGGCGCCGGCGTGGCGATGGCTGCGGCCGGCGCTTCGGGCCGGTCCGCCGGATCGTCGTTCTCCGGCGCGGCGTCGGCCGGCGCCGCCGCCACGCGCGGCAGCGTGATCCAGCGGCCGATGGTCTGTCCCAGCGCCTGCTGCGTGAACGGCTTGCTCAGGTAATCGTCCATGCCGGCGGCCAGGCACGATTCGCGGTCGCCCTGCAGCGCGTTGGCGGTGATGGCGATGATCGGCAGGCTGCGCGAGCGGCCGCGTTGTTGCTCGTGGCGGCGGATCTCGGTGGTGGCGGCGAAACCGTCCATCACCGGCATCTGGCAGTCCATCAGGATCAGGTCGAAGTCGCCGGCCCGCACCCAACGCAACGCCTCCTGGCCGTTGCAGGCGCGGCTGACGTCCAGGCCCAGGCCCTCGAGCATGGCGCTGGCCACTTCGACGTTGACCGGATTGTCCTCGGCCAGCAGCACGCGGCGCCGGCGTGCGCTGCTCCCGCTCCCGCGCACGCCAGGCAGCATCGGTGCGGACAAGGCCAGCGGGCCGCCGGGCGTGTTCAAGGCACCGGCGCGCGCGCCGCGCTTGACGATGCACTCGAACAGGTCGGCCGCGCGCGCAGGTTTGATCAGCTGGTACGCGACGCCGGCCTCGCGCCGCTGGACCGGATCGGCCGCCAGTTTTTCGGAACTGAGCAGGACGATGCGCGTG
>JBDSKP010000175.1:0-4174 GCA_039916925.1 Duganella sp. | reverse complement strand
GTCTTGGGCCGCAGCGCCTCGGCGAGCGGCTGGCGCGGTTCTGTTGCAAATAGGTCAGCCATAGTGCCCTGGAATGGAAAAACGCCGCGGCGTCGCGGCCGCGGCGTCGATCATCTACTTGAATCTTTAATTATTGAACACGTCCGCGCCCTTCGGCATGACGAATTTAAAACTCGTCGCCGTCAGCGCGGGATTTTTCTCGAATTTGCTGAACGTCAGCACCGAGGTCTGGCCGAAGGCATCCTTGAGCTCCATCGCCTGCGGCAAGCCGTCGCGCAGGCCGATGGTGATTTGCTCGAAGCTGGTGTCCTTGGCCTTGGGCACGGCCTTGAGCCACTCCATGCCGTCCTTCGTGCCCGCTTCCGACAAGGTGAAGTTCTTTTCCAGATCGTTGCTGCCGAACAGGATGGCCGCCGGCGACGAGCCCAGCGCGTTGCCCAGCGGCTTGACGGTGACCTGGTTCAGGTCCTTGTCGAAGATGTAGAGCTTGTCGCCGTCGGCCTGCAGCACCTGGTCGTAGGGCTTCACATACGTCCAGATGAACTTGCCGGGCCGGGCGAACAGGAAGGTGCCGCTCGACTGCTGCGACGGCTTGGCCGCCTCGCCGTTGGTATTCTTGACTTGCCGCTGGGTGAACTCGCCCTTGGCCGCCTTGGTCGAGGCGACGAAGGTTTTGAACTGGTCCAGCGCCGTGGCGCCGGCCGCGCCGGCCAACAACAAGCCGGCGGTCAGCACCGCTAATTTTTTCACATGCTTCATACGTTATCGATTCCTAGGTTATTCCGCGCTGGCGGCCGGCACCAGGATGTCGCGATTGCCGTTCGATTGCATCGCCGAGACGACGCCGCTATTTTCCCTCTGTTCCAGCAAACGCGCCGCGCGGTTATAGCCGATGCGCAAATGGCGCTGCACCAGCGAGATCGACGCGCGGCGGTTCTTCAACACCACCTGCACCGCCTGGTCGTACATCGGATCGGCCTCGCCGCCGCCTTCGCCTGCGCCTTCGCCGGCGGCGCCGCCCTCGCCTTCCAAGGTGCCGCCTTCGAGGATGCCGTCGATGTAGTTCGGCTCGCCCGTGGTCTTCAGGTGTTTGACGACGCGGTGCACCTCCTCGTCGGAGACAAAGGCGCCGTGCACCCGCACCGGCAAGCCCGTGCCCGGCGGCATGTACAGCATGTCGCCCATGCCCAGCAGGGTTTCCGCGCCCATCTGGTCGAGAATGGTGCGCGAGTCGATCTTCGACGACACCTGGAACGCGATCCGGGTCGGGATGTTGGCCTTGATCAGGCCGGTAATCACATCCACAGATGGGCGCTGCGTCGCCAAAATCAAGTGCAAGCCGGCCGCGCGCGCCTTTTGCGCGATACGGGCGATCAAGTCCTCGACCTTTTTACCGACGACCATCATCAGGTCGGCCAGCTCGTCGATGATGATGACGATGGTCGGCAGTTTTTCCAGCGGCTCCGGCGAGTCCGGCGTGATGCTGAACGGATTCGGGATCAATTCCTCGCGCTTTTTCGCCTCGGCGATCTTGGCGTTGTAGCCGGCCAGGTTACGCACGCCCAGCTTGGACATCAGCTTGTAGCGGCGCTCCATCTCGTTGACGGCCCAGTTGAGCGCGTGGCCGGCCTGGCGCATGTCGGTCACCACCGGCGCCAGCAGGTGCGGAATGCCTTCGTAGACCGACATCTCCAGCATCTTCGGATCGATCAGGATCATGCGCACGTCGGCCGGATCGGACTTGTACAGCAGCGACAGGATGGTGGCGTTGATACCCACCGATTTACCCGAGCCGGTGGTGCCGGCCACCAGCAAGTGCGGCATCTTGGCCAGGTCGGCCACGACCGGCTTGCCGGCGATGTCCTTGCCCAGCGCCACGGTCAGCGGCGACGGGTTGTCGTTGTAGACCTTGGAGCCGACGATCTCGCTCAGGCGCACGATCTGGCGTTTGGCGTTGGGCAGCTCGAGCGCCATATAATTCTTGCCGGGGATGGTTTCGACCACGCGGATCGACGTCAGCGACAGCGAGCGCGCCAGGTCGCGCGCCAGGCCGACGATCTGGCTGCCCTTGACACCGGTGGCCGGCTCGATCTCGTAACGGGTGACCACCGGGCCCGGATACGCCGCCACCACCTTGGCCTCGACGCCGAAGTCCGACAGCTTTTTCTCGATCAGGCGGCTGGTGAACTCCAGCGTCTCGACCGGCACGGTCTCCAGCACCTCGGCCGCCTCGTCCAGCAGCGACAGGGCCGGCAACTGGGTGTCGCCGCTCAGGTCCTGGAACAGCACGGCCTGGCGCTCCTTCTCGACACGCTCCGACTTGACCACCGTGACGATCTGCGGCTCGATCTTGACCGGCGCCGCCACCACGTGCTTCTCCACGTGCTTGGCGCGCTCGATGACGACCACCTCCTCGCGCTTGACGGCGGCCACCTCGCCCTGGCGGCGGTCCTCGCGGTACTGGTAGCGCTGGATGAACCATTCGATGCCGGTCTCGATGGCGTAGCCGATGCGCTCGGCCACCGCCAGCCACGACACATGGAAGAACAGGCTGAAACCGAGGCCGAACAGCAGCAGCAACAGCAAGGTCGCGCCGGTGAAGCCAAACGCCACGTGCGACGAGTGACCGATCAGCTCGCCCAGCACGCCGCCCGGCGCGCGCGGCAGTTCGGCGTGGATCGAGTACATGCGCAGGTATTCCAGGCCGACGCTGCCGGCGAACAGCAGCAGGAAGCCGATGGCGCGTATCAGGCCCTCCTGCGCGTGCTCGGGATCGGCCTCCTTCGACATCACGTATTTTTGGGTCAACTTGCGGTAGCCGTTCCAGACCAGGCGCAGCAGGCAGAACGCCCACCACCACGCGGAAATGCCGAAGATGTACAGCAGCAGGTCCGACAGCCAGGCGCCGGCGCGGCCACCCAGGTTGGTGACTTTCGGTACCAGCGTCTCATGCGACCAGCCCGGGTCCATTTTGTTGTAGCTGGCCAGTATCAGCACGAAATACAGGCCCAGCACGGCCAGCGCCAGCCAGCGCGCCTCCGACAGCAGCCGCACCAGCCGGTTCGGCAGGGGTTGGCGCTCGGTCGGGGTGCGGGTATAGCCCGGCGAGGAGGACGCTCCAGCTTTTGGCGCTCGCTCCTGAACTTTTTTACTGCTCATAGGTATTAAGGTGTTGCAACGTTAGCGAGGAGGAAATAATCATATGCGGGTATTTTACGTCATACACGGGTCATCCGGCCCGACGATTCATCCTCTCCGCCTGCTTGCACTATAATCTTGCATTGCCTGCGTGTATGTATTGGCCGCTGCGACCGAGCCGCCCTTGCCTGCACTCAAAACGCCCCCAAATTCGGATTAATCCAACATATATTAAGAAGCCCTCCATGACCACTCCTAAACACGCACGCGTACTGATCCTTGGCTCCGGTCCCGCAGGCTACAGTGCCGCCGTCTACGCCGCCCGCGCCAACCTGAACCCGATGCTGGTCACCGGCATGGAGCAAGGCGGCCAGTTGATGACCACCACGGACGTGGAAAACTGGCCCGGCGACCCGATGGGCGTGCAAGGCCCGGATCTGATGCAGCGCCTGCTGCAGCACGCGGAAAAGTTCAACACCGAGATCGTGTTCGACCACATCCACACCGTGGACCTGGCCGCGCGCCCGATCCGCCTCAAGGGCGACAGCAACGAATACACCTGCGACACGCTGATCATCGCCACCGGCGCCTCGGCCCAGTACCTGGGCCTGCCGTCGGAGCAGGCTTTCATGGGTAAAGGCGTGTCCGCCTGCGCCACCTGCGACGGATTCTTCTATCGCGGCCAGGAAGTGGCCGTCATCGGCGGCGGCAACACCGCCGTCGAGGAAGCGCTATACCTGTCGAACATCGCCACCAAGGTCACCTTGATCCATCGCCGCAACAAGTTCCGCGCCGAGCCGATCCTGATCGACCGCCTGAACGCCAAGGTCGCCGAAGGCAAGATCGAGATCAAATACAACCACACCTTGCAGGAAGTGGTCGGCAACGACAGCGGCGTGACCGGTCTGAAGATCCAATCGACCGACACCGACGAAGTCACCGACATCACCGTGCACGGGCTGTTCGTGGCGATCGGCCACAAGCCGAACACCGGCATCTTCGAAGGCCAGCTCGACATGAAGGACGGCTACATCAT
>JBDSKP010000174.1:0-2602 GCA_039916925.1 Duganella sp. | reverse complement strand
CGGCGTTCCGCCTAATCCGCCCTACGCCACCGAGGATATTGTTACCGCGCCGGCTCCAGCACGGCCGCCTCGAACACCAGCTTGCCCCCGTCCACGCGGAACACGCCGATCAATTCCCCGCCGTCGCCTTTGACATCCGGATACCGCGTGCAGGTTTGCGTTTCGACCTGCCACATGTCCTTCCCGGCGCGCAAAGTCCAGACGTTGTCCCCGCCCGACAGCAATTCGATCTCGACATCGTCGGCCGGCATCTCCTCCAGCTCGATGCGCCGCAGGCACTGCGGCAGATGCTGCATGATCAATTCCACGCTGCTGGCGCTGCTCCAAAAATACTTCTGCGTCCGGTGCACCGTCAGCGCGTGCTCCGGGTTGCCGCCCTCCGGATAATAAGACACCGAATCGTCGACGCAGGCCGTCAGCAACAGGGGCATCAGTACGATCAGTATCTTGCGCATAGGCTAGCTTCCAGTCTGCTATCGAGTGTGCGACATTATAGCCGTCCCCGGCGCCTCCAGGCGCGCCACCGCCGTCCCGGCGCCGGTTTTGAAGAAGCCCACCACCCGGGCCAGCGCCTCGGCCTGCTCCTGCATGCTTTGCGACGCGGCCGCCGCCTGCTCGACCAGCGCGGCGTTCTGCTGCGTGACTTCGTCCATCTGCGTGATGGCGATGTTGATCTGCTCGATGCCCATGGTCTGTTCCTGGCTGGCCGAGGTGATCTCGCCCATGATGTCGGTCACGCGCCGGATGCTGTCGACGATGTCGCCCATGGTCTGGCCGGCCTCGTTGACCAGCTTGGAGCCGTCGTCGACGTTGGCCACCGAGGCCGAGATCAATTGCTTGATCTCCTTGGCCGCCGCCGCCGAGCGCTGCGCCAGGTTGCGCACCTCCGACGCCACCACCGCGAAGCCGCGACCCTGTTCGCCGGCGCGCGCCGCCTCCACGGCGGCGTTGAGCGCGAGGATGTTGGTCTGGAAGGCGATGCCGTCGATGACCGAGATGATGTCGACGATCTTGCGCGACGAGGCGTTGATCGAGCCCATGGTGTCGACCACCTTGGCGACGATGGCGCCGCCCTTGCTGGCCACCTCCGACGCGCTGAGCGCCAGCGTGTTGGCCTGGCGGGCGTTGTCGGCGTTCTGCTTGACGGTCGACGTCAGCTCCTCCATCGACGACGCGGTTTCCTCCAGCGAGCTGGCTTGCTGCTCGGTGCGCGAGGACAGGTCCATATTCCCGGCGGCGATTTCGTTGGAGGCGACGGTGATGGTGTCCGTGCCTTGCCGCACCTGGCCGACGACGTTGAGCAGGCTGTCGTTCATGGCCTTGAGGGCGCCCAGCAGGCGCCCGGTTTCGTCGGTGGCGCGCACCTCGATGCGGGTCGACAGATCGCCGGCGGCCACCGTCTCGGCCAGGTCGACGGCGGCGTTGAGCGGCACCGTGATCGAGCGCGTGATGAACCACGCCACCGCGCCGCCCAGCGCCACCGCCAGCAGGCCGAGGCCCACCAGCAGCGTCTCCGACGTGCCCACCACCGCCTCGACCTCCTGGCCGGCCTGTTTGGCCTGCGCGCTTTCGTAGGCCAGGATGTCGTCGAGCGCCTTGAGCACGCCCTGCAGGCTGGGGGCGGCCGTCTGCGTCAGATAGGACGTGGCGTCCTGGATCTCGCCGTCCTTGCGCAGCTCGATCACCTTGTTGTTCTTGGCCGCGCCGTCGCTGATCAGCGCGTCCAGGTTGGCCAGCATGGCCTTTTCCTTGGCGTCGGTGGCGTGGTCGGCCAGGATTTTTTTGGCCTCGCCGTACTTCTTGCGCGCCTCGGCCATCTTCTGCAGCTCGGCGTTCATCTCCGGCGTGCCGGGTACCACCAGGCTGTTCGTCAGGTGCAGCGTGATGCTGCGCACGTCGTTGACCATGTGGTTGGCCGCTTCCAACTTGACGTTCTTGTCTTCGATGATGTCGTGGGTGCGGCTGCCGATGCGGTTCATGGAGCTGAGTCCGAGGACGACGACGGCCACCAGCAGCGCCAGGACGATGGCGAAGCCGGCGCCGAGGCGCGTGCCGATTTTTAGGTGATCGAGCGTCATGGCGGCATTCCTTTAATTCACAGGGGCAATAGTCTTCAATATACCCCGTCCTTGCCATTTAAAGGAATGCGCTGTCGTGGTACCGCAACGTTAGCCGAATTTGACCAGGTTCAGGACCGGCAGCGGGCCGCCGGTCAGCGCGGCCAGCGACTCGGGGCCGCGGCTGTTGGCGATGTTCATGATGTGTTTCCTTTCAATGTATGGTTTCGATGGAGTCAGTATGGCCTTCGACGCTTGCTATCGGTAGTGGTGGGCTTGGTAGTATCAGCTTCAAGTAAACGTTGAAAGCCTTGGCATGGAAACCCTGTCCAACCTTGAATCCTTCGTCCGCAGCGCGGAATCGGCCAGTTTTTCGGCGGCGGCGCGGCGTTCGACGCCATCATGCGCTCGCCGCAAAGCGGCAGGGTCAAACCATGGGAGATGCGCAACCGGCGCGGGGATGCGATGCCGGCGGAGTTGCGCGCGCGCGTGGTGCTCAACGACCCCGATGGTATTTGCGGGTCGGCGTTGCTGGGCATGGGGGG
>JBDSKP010000173.1:0-2708 GCA_039916925.1 Duganella sp. | reverse complement strand
GCCCGGTGGGGGCCACGGCCATCCAGGGGTGGCGCCGCCGAACGCATAGGAGCGGATATTGGTGTCCGGCGGCGCCGTCACGGGCGTGCACAGCGAGCCATTGTACTGGTCGAACCTGGAGTTGAGCTGGTTGAACAGCGACGCCAGCGGGAACGGCCGGCCAACGGTAATCGTTCCGCCGAACACGCGCGGCATGGCCAGCTGCCCGGTGCACACACACGGGCCGACAAAGGCCGTCGCCAGGTTCCCGGTCGTGCCGGCGGTGCCGGGCGGCGAAAAGGGGGCGATGATGAAATTCTCGGCCACGGTGCCGTTCGGATTGAGCCGCATCAGGTCATACGCGACGCCGCGCCGACACCATACTGCACCAACTCGACATTGGCCGGCGGCCCCGGGTTAGCGCGCGATGCCGCCTCGGCGTTGGACAGCGCGCACATCGCCAGCGGCGCGACATCGACCGTCGAACGCCCCGCCACCGCTGTCACCCCTTTGAAAGGCTGCTTTCTCTACGCCCCGTGGCGTGCTGGATCCCACTCTAGTTGACGCGTTCGATTACTACCTTACGATCATCTTACGGCCGTCAATGCTTGCTGTCCGGCCATGCTCGGGCCGCGCCGGGACCGCCGTGAGACCTCCGACCGGAACTTAAGTTAGAGGATGCAAGGTGCCTTGAGGGATCTCACTCGGCGAAGTGGTCGGCGACGAGCGTGCGCAGCCAGCGGTTGCCCTCGTCCTGGTTGTAGCGGCGGTGCCAGAACATATTGGTCTGCAGCGCCGGCAGCGCCAGCGGCGACTTGACGGCCTCCAGCTGGAATGGCGCCGCCGCGCGCTCGGCGAGCTTGAGCGGCACGGTCGCGACCAGGTCCGTCGTGCCGACGATGTACGGAACGGCCGCGAAATGCGGCACGCTGAAGCTGGCCGCCAGGTCGATCCCCGCCTTGCCGAGCGCCTCGTTGATGGTGTCGTAGGGGCGCTCCATCGACGTCACCACCAGGTGCCGGACCTGCGCCAGGCGCTGTATCGTCAGCGCGCCGTCGGCCAGCGGATGGCCGCGCCGGAACAGGCAGACATAATCCTGCCGAAACAGGCGGCGCTGGTATAGCACGGCCGGCGCGTCGTCGAACGCGCCGATGGCGAGGTCGATACGACCCGCTTCCATTTCGGCGCGCAGGTCGACCAGGCCGGCCCGCATCGATGCGATATCGACTTGCGGCGCCAGCCGCGCGCACGCTTCGACCAGGCCCGGCATAAAATACATTTCGCCGACATCCGTCATCGCGATCGTGAAGCGGCGCCGGCTCGTCAGCGGATCGAACGCCTGCGCCGGGCGCAGCGCCTGCTCCAGCTGGGCCAGCGCGGCCGCCACCTGCTCCGACATCGACTCGGCATAGGGCGTCGGCTGCATGCCGTCGGTGGTGCGCACGAACAACTCGTCGCCGACGCTGCGGCGCAGCCGGGCCAGCGCGTTGCTGACGGCCGACTGCGTCACCTTGAGCTTCTTCGCGGCTTTTGAAATCTGCCGTTCGCGGAACACCTCATGAAACACCACCAGCAGGTTCAAATCCAGTTCGCGCAGCTCCATCGGCCCTCCATTTACGTTAGAAATAGTCACAATTTCTCTATTTATATCGCAAATTTCGCGCCGCTGCACTACATTGTCCCTGACATCGACATTCATCAAGGAGACAGCGTGAGCCCTACCACCGACCGCGCCGGCTACCAGTCCGGCTTTGGCAACGAATTCGCCACCGAGGCGCTGCCCGGCGCCCTGCCCGCCCACCGGAATTCCCCGCAGCGCGCGCCGTACGGCCTGTACGCGGAGCAACTGTCGGGCACCGCCTTCACCGCGCCGCGCGCGGCCAACAAGCGCAGCTGGCTGTACCGTATCCGCCCGTCGGCGATGCACCAGCCGTTCAGCCGGATCGACAACGGCCGCATCGTCAGCCGCTTCGACGACGTCGCCACGCCGCCGAACCAGTTGCGCTGGGACCCGCTGCCGATGCCGCAGGCGCCCGCCGACTTCATCGACGGCTGGGTGACGATGGCCGGCAATGGCTCGCCCGATGCGCAGAGCGGCTGCGCCATCCACCTGTATGCGGCCAACCGCGACATGGACGGCCGTTACTTCTACAGCGCCGACGGCGAACTGCTCATCGTCCCGCAGCAGGGCCGCCTGCACATCGCCACGGAAATGGGCGCGATCGACGTCGAGCCGCAGCAGATCGCCGTGATCCCGCGCGGCGTGCGCTTCCAGGTCGGCCTGCCCGACGGCGAGGCGCGCGGCTATATCTGCGAAAACTTCGGCGCGTTCCTGCGCCTGCCGGACATGGGCCCGATCGGCTCCAACGGCCTCGCCAACCCGCGCGACTTCCTGACCCCGCACGCCGCCTACCAGGACCTGGAAGGCGACTTCCAGCTGGTCGCCAAGTTCGGCGGCAACCTGTGGTCGGCCGCCATCGGCCATTCGCCGCTGGACGTCGTCGCCTGGCACGGCAACTACGCGCCGTACAAATACGACCTGCGTCATTTCAACGCCATCGGCTCGATCAGCTACGACCACCCGGACCCGTCCATCTTCCTGGTGCTGCAGGCGCCGTCGGACACGCCGGGCGTCGACACGCTCGACTTCGTGATCTTCCCGCCGCGCTGGCTGGCCGCTGAAAACACCTTCCGCCCGCCCTGGTTCCATCGCAATGTGGCCAGCGAAT
>JBDSKP010000172.1:0-2998 GCA_039916925.1 Duganella sp. | reverse complement strand
GTGGCTCTGGCGGATGTTGAGCCACACCGTGGCCACCGACAAAATGAACGACACCAGTTCCAACGGGGTCGTGGCGAATCCCGCCAGGTGCAGCGGCAAATTCAGGTACCCCAACAGAACTGACAATTCGTACATTATTTTTTCGCCGGATATTTAATGGTCATCTCTTTGAGCACGTTGTCGGCATGATCGACTTCGCTCATCACCCACAGCATATACCGGATATCGAGATGAATAGCGCGGGTGATGGCGGGATCGAAGTACCAGTCCTTGGTGATCGACTCGTAGGTCGAATCGAAGTTCAGCCCGATCAGCTCCCCCCTGCGGTTCATCACCGCCGAACCGGAATTGCCGCCGGTGGTATCGGCGCTGCTCAGGAAGTCGACCGGCACGGTGCCGAGGACGTCATCCTTGAACCTTCCAAAGCGCTTGGCCTTGATCGCCTCGAGCTCCTTGAGCGGCGCATTGAACGGCTCTTTGCCGGTGTGCTTTTCAACGATGCCTTCGACGGTGGTGAACGGCCCCTTGGACATGCCGTCGCGCGGCGAGTACGGCGCCACGGTGCCGTAGGTCACACGCAGCGTGCCGTTCGCGTCCGGATACACCGGCTTGCCCTGCGATTTCTTCCACGCGACGACAGCCTCCATGTAGCGCGGGATCACGCGCTCCAGATTTCCATCCAGTTCCTTGCGGCGCTCCTTGAGCGACTGCCCGGCGTCGTCCAGCTTGACCGCCAGCTTCAGGAAGGCGTCATCGGATGCCTTGACGGCGGCGGCGTCCTTGCCGATCCACGCCAGCCGGGTGGCGGTGTCGCCCAGTTGCGTTTGCGCGTACATCGTCGGCGCCGCCTCCGGCGCCGGCAGCAGCGCGTCCAGGCCCGCCACGTGCATGGACTTGGGCAGCTTGGCGTAGCGCCGCAGCGACGCCGCGAAACGCGCCTGATCCACGGCGGGCAAGTACGACTGCTCCAGGCGGGTCAGGCGGGCCTTGATGAAGGTCGCGTCGCGCTCCTGGTAGCCGGTTTCACGTTCGGCGTCCGGCTTGGCGTTTTCCAGCGCCAGGCGGTACAGGGTGTTGGCGCTTTTCAGCAGCTCGCCGGTGGTGACGACGCTGTAGCCGAATTCCTCGTCGCCCAGGGCGATGTCGGCGGCGATGACGGCGTCGAGTTCCGCCAGCAGCGTTTTCGACACGCCCGGCTGGGCGGCGTACCAGGCGCGGAATTGCGCGTCCTGCGCGTCCTTGACGGCGGCGATGTCCTTGCGCGCGAAGCCGTCCATCAGCCCCTGCGACTTTTTCATCACGTTGTTCAAGCTCTTGACGACGCTGGCATAGCGCACTTCCGCCGCCTCGCCGCCCTTGGTGGCGGCGGCGATGACGTCGAGATCGGCCTGGATTTCGGCCACGCGGGCCGGATAGGCGACGTCGCGCGCGGCGCGGACTTCCGACGGCAGCTTGTAGCGGCTGGTGCGGCCCGGATAACCGGCCAGCAGCACCGGGTCGCCGTTCTTCAGCCCCTCGGCCGACAGCACCAGGAAGTCCCTGGAATGGTAAGGCACGTTGTCCGGCGACGGATCGGCGGGACGGCCGTCCTTGCCGACGTAGGCGCGCAGGAAGGAAAAATCGCCGGTGTGGCGCGGCCACTCGTAGTTGTCGACGTCGCCTCCGTAGTTGCCGATCATGTCCGGCGGCGCGTACACCAGGCGCACGTCGCGTATCATCATCTGGCGGATGCGATAATATTCCAGTCCGCGATGGAAGGCCGGCACCGAGCAGCGGTAGCCCATGTCGCTCTCGCATTCGGCGATCAGCGCCTTGACCGCTTTTTCGACCGCGTCGTTGCGCTGCCTGCCGCTCATCGTGGAGGTCACGCCCTGGAGCACGCGGGCGGTGACGTTTTCCACCTTGTCGGTCACGTACACCAGCGCGTTGGGGCCGCCGGGCAGCTCCTGCGCGCGCGCCTTGGCCAGGAAGCCGTCGACGATGTAATTGTGTTCGGGCGTCGAATTGCGCTGGATGGCGCCATAGGCGCAATGGTGATTGGTGACCACCAGGCCGGCGTCGGACACGAACGAGGCCGAACAGCCGGGCAGCGCGACGATGGCGCTCATCGGATGCTTCGACAGGTCGGCCAGCTTTTCGGCCGGGATGATGATGCCTATGCGTTGTAGTTCGGATTTCAGCTGCGGCAATTGGTATGGCTGCCACAGCCCTTCGTCGGCGTGAGCCGCCGCCGCGCCGAGGATAGCGGCCGGCAGCACTAGATATTTTAACAAGATAAAAGCCCCTGATTGAGTTCCAGCGGCAGTATATTCCTTATGCGGATGGCTGAAAACGCTTTTTGATCATCCGCCGCCGGGCAGATCGAAGCCCAGCGTGAGCCTGCAGCCGCCGCCCGGCACATACTGGCCGACCTCCAGGGTGCCGCCCAGCGCCGCCACGCGCTGCGCCATGCCGATCAAGCCGAAGGACTCGTTCTTGCCGCGCTGGTGGGGCGCGAGGCCGACGCCGTTGTCGGCCACGCTGAACATCAGACGCCCACCCCGCGCCTCCAGCGCGATGTCGACATGGGTGGCGCGCGCGTGGCGCATCACGTTGCTCAACGCTTCCTGCAGGCCCCGGAACAGCACGATCTCCAGATCGGGGGTGATCGCCGCGAAGGTCGACTCGTCCGGCAGCGTCAGCGCGCACGTCATGCCGCTGCGCTTGCGGAACTGGGAGGCCTGCCATTCCATCGCCGCCTGCAAGCCCAGGTCCAGCACCGCCGGGCGCAGTTCGTTCATGATGCCGCGCACGTTGCGGATCGTCGTGTCGATATTGGCCAGCACCCCGTTGACGCGCTGGTGCAGGTGCGGATGCCGCGCGCCGGTGCGGGCGCTGAGCATCGAGATGTCGATCCGCAGCGCCAGCAGGTTTTGTCCCAGCTCGTCGTGGATGTCGCGGGCGATGCGCTTGCGCTCATCTTCCTTGACCGTCTCCAGGTGCTCGGCCAGCTTGCGCA
>JBDSKP010000171.1:0-5279 GCA_039916925.1 Duganella sp. | reverse complement strand
GACTATCCGCGCGAGGCGACCATCCACGGCTTATTCGAGGCGCAGGCGGCGCGCACGCCGGCGGCGTTGGCCGTGGCCCACGCGGGCACGACCTTGAGCTACGTCGAGCTGAACCGCCGCGCCAACCGGCTGGCGCATTATCTGCGCGCGCAGGGCGTGGGCGGCGGCAGCCCGGTGGGCGTGTGCCTGCGGCGTTCGGAGGCGATGGTGGTGGCGCTGATGGCCATCCTCAAGGCCGGCGGTGCCTACGTGCCCCTCGACCCGGGCTACCCGGACCGGCGGCTGGCCGACATGGTCGACGACAGCGACATCGCCTGGCTGCTGACGCAGCGCGACCTGGCGCCACGCCTGGCCGATCATCCGGTGCTGGGCCGCGAGCGCACCGTGCTGTTGGCGCTGGACGTTCTGGACGAGGCGCTGTCCCGGCAACCGGCGACCAATCCGGAATCGGCCGGCGCTTGCGGCGACCCGGCATACCTGATCTACACGTCCGGTTCGAGCGGCCGCCCGAAGGCGGTGCGCGTTTGCCACCGCAACGCCGTCGCCATGATCGCCTGGGGCGGACGCGAATACACCGGCGAGGAGCTGCGCCGGGTGTTGTGCTGCAACTCGCTCAATTTCGACCTGTCGGTGTTCGAGCTGTTCGTGCCGCTCAGCCACGGCGGCGCCGTGGTGGTGGTGGAGAACGCGATGGCGCTGCTGGACGGTTCGCCGGACGTCACCCTGCTCAACACGGTGCCGTCGGCGTGCCGCGCGCTGGTCGACAGCGGCGCCATCCCGATCGGCGTGCGGGTGGTGAACCTGGCCGGCGAGGCGCTGCCGCCGGCGCTGGTGGGCGAGTTGATCGACCTGCCGCAGGTGCGGCGCGTGTGCAACCTGTACGGCGCGGCGGAGGACACGACCTATTCGTCCTGGATCAGCTATGCGGACAAGCCGGGGGCGGCGCTGAGCATCGGCCGCCCGCTCGACAACAGCTGGTTCTACATCCTCGACGGCCACGGCCAGCCGGTGCCGCTGGGCGTGGCCGGCGAGATTTATATCGGCGGCGCCGGCGTCGCGCTCGGGTATCTGAAGCGCCCGGCGCTGACGGCCGAACGCTTCCTCGACGACCCGTTCCATTCCGGCGCACGCATGTACCGCACCGGCGACCTTGGGCGTTGGCGCGAGGATGGCACGGTCGATTACCTGGGCCGCGACGACGCCCAGGTCACGCTGCGCGGCGTCCGCGTCGCGCTGGCGGAGATCGAGGCGCGGTTGTCGGCCTGCGCCGACGTGGGCGCGGCGGTGGTGACGGCGCCGGATCGGCAGCGGCTGGTGGCATATCTGACGCCGGCCGCCGCCGGTCCGACGGCGCGGGCCGGGACCGACCTGGTGGCCGGCGTGCGCGCCGCGCTCAAATCGTCGCTGCCCGATTTCATGCAGCCGTCGGCCTACGTGGTGCTGTCGGCGTTGCCGCTGACGGCCAACGGCAAGGTCGATCGCAAGGCGTTGCCGCCGCCGCGCGACACGGCGGCGGAGCTTGCCTACGTGCCGCCGGCGACGCGGCTGGAGGAACTGGTCGCCGCGATGTGGGGGCGGCAGCTGGGGGTGTCGATGGTGGGGGTGGAGGACGACTTCTTCGCGATGGGAGGGGATTCGCCGCTGGCGGTGCAAATCTTGTCGAAACTGTCCGTCATCATGGGCGTCGCGCCACCGTTGCCGGAGTTCTTCGTGCCGCCGACGGTGCGCGGGGTGGCGCAGGCGTTCGAGCGTCACTGCGGCGGCGCCGGGATCGCGAACGATATCGTGGCGGTCCACCGCATCGCCACCTGTCGCCACCCGGGGTGGCCGACCTGAGCGCCGGGTCGGCAAAAAATGATAAGGCCGGCCGACACCCGCGTCGGCGGACCGGCTTTACCCAAACCGCATCTCCTCTTATAATCGAAGCAACACCGCGGCGCGCCCGCGGCGCATCTCGGACACCGCGGTGTTCCCATCCCCTGTTGAACCCTATGAAAACGGAACCTCGTTGAAGAGCGCGACCTTGCTTGCGCGCCGCATCGCGGCCGCGCGGAGCTTCGCCGCCTGGCTGTGCCGCGCGATCCTGCTGACGGCGCTCGCGCCGTCCCAGGCGGCCGCCGCCATGCCCGCGCTGGTCGATTACGCCCATACCGCCTGGAATGGACAGCGCGGCGCGCCCGTCGACGTCTTGCAGTTCACGCAAACCCCGGACGGCTGGTTGTGGATCAGCTCATCGACCGGCCTGTTCCGCTTTGACGGCGTCGACTTCGAGCGGGTCGACAACGTGCGGGGCCACCGCCCGCACACCGACAACACGCCTGGACTGCTGACCACGCGCGGCGGCCGCCAGTGGGTGGCGCTAGACGGCGGGATCTACTTCCGCGATCCCGGCCAGGCGCGCTACCGCCGCGCATGGCCGCACGTCGACATAATGGCGATGGCCGAGGCGCCGGACGGCACGCTGTGGGGCTCGGACGGCGTCAACCAGCATTACCGCGTGCTGGCCGCGCCGCCGCCCGGCAATCGGCCGCCGCGCGCCGAACTGGGCGGCAACGGCGCGCTGTTCGACCGCGACGGCAACATGTGGATCCTGAAGGTCAACGCGATCGAACGGCGCCAGGCGCCCTACGTGGGCAAGGCCGCCGACGCGCGCCAGCTGACCAAGGAACACGGCATGAGCGGGCCGCTGCCGCAAACGGTGTTCGAGGACCGCGAGGGCAATCTGTGGATCGGCACCTCGGCCGGGCTGGACCGCCTGCGCCGTACGCGGCTGCGGGCGGTGCCGGTCGCCACCGCCTTCGACAGTCCGGGCGTGGTCGCCGACGATCGCGGCGGCGTGGTCATCGGCGACTGGCGTCACCCGCCGCGCCGCTACGACGCCAACGGCGCGCGGGAGGCGATCGGGCGGTTCAAGCTCACCAGCGCCTACCGGGCCGCCGACGGCGGCCTGTGGCTGGCCAACTCCGCCGAGCGCTGGCACCGCGGCGCGTCGGGCGCGCTGACGCGCTTGCCGCACCCGCCGCATCTGGCCGGCCACGACGTCCAGGCCATGACCATCGACGCCAGGAGCCGGATGTGGATCTCGATGTCGCGCCAGGGCTTGTTCAGCATCGAGGACGGCGCCTGGCGCAAGGATGGCGGCGTGGCTGGTCTGCCCGACGCGCTGCCGCTGGCGCTGGTGACCGACCGGGTCGGGCGCGTGTGGGCCGGCTATCAGGGCAACCGTGTCGCCCTGATAGCCGCCACGCGGGCACGGGTGTTCGGCGCGGCCGACGGCCTGCGGCTGGGCGACGTACAATCGTTGCTGGTGGACGGTGCGCGCCTGTGGGTGGGCGGGCGCAAAGGGCTGGCCTGGTATGACGGCCTGCGCTGGCACGGCGCAACGCCGGCCGGCGGGCAGCCATTGCGCGGCATCTCCGGCATGGTGCGCACCGGCGCCGGCGAGTTGTGGCTGTACGGTTCCGACGGCATCAGCCGCGTCGCCGCCGCCGACGTCGAGCGGCTGCTGCGCGAGCCGGATTGGCCGCTGCCTTACGAGCGTTTCGACGCGCTCGACGGCCTGGTCGGCGGCGCCGGGCAATTGCGTCCCTTACCGTCGATGGCGCAGAGCGGCGACGGCCGGCTGTGGTTCGCCACCGCCAGCGAAGTGGCCAGCCTCGATCCGGCCGCCATCGCGCGCAATCCGCTGGCGCCGCCGGTGCAGGTGCGGTCGCTGCGCTCGGGCGACGTCACGTATCCGGCGCAACCGGCCCTGCGCCTGCCGACCGGCCGGCGCGACCTGCGCATCGCCTACACGGCGCTGGCGCTGGCCGTGCCCGAACGGGTGCGCTTCCGCTACAAGCTCGAAGGCTTCGACGAGCGCTGGCAGGACGCCGGCACCCGCCGCGAGGCGGTCTACACCAACCTGGGTCCCGGGTCCTACCGGTTCCGCGTGATCGCGGCCAACGAGGACGGCGTGTGGAACGAGACCGGCGCCGCGCTGGACCTGACGTTGCCGCCGCGCTTCGTCGAAACCGGTTGGTTCACCGCGCTGATGGCGCTGTTGGCGGCGGTGTCGTTGGGCGCGCTGTATCTGCTGCGCGTGCGGCAACTGACGGCGCGCCTGCGGGAGCGCATGCAGGAGCGCCTGGCCGAGCGCGAGCGCATCGCGCGCGGCCTGCACGACACCTTGCTGCAAAGCGTGCAGGGCTTGATCATGCTGTTCCACCAGCAGGCGCGCAGCCTGCCGATCAGCGCCGGCGAGCGCGGCAAGCTCGAACAAACCCTGGACCTCGCCGACGAGCTGATGGCCGAGGGGCGCGACTGCATCGCCGACCTGCGCAGCGCCGGCGAACCCGGGGAGCTGGGCCAGGCGCTGGCGCGCTACGGCCAGGTGCTGCTGCGTGAGCGTTTCACGGCCAGCGTCCACGGCGAACCGCGCGCCCTTGGTCTGCGGGTGCGCGACGAGGTGCAGGCGATCGCGCGCGAAGCGTTGTTCAACGCCTCGCGCCACGCCGGCGCCGACAAGGTGGAGCTGGTCCTCGACTACCGCGCCGACGGATTGTCGCTGCTGGTGCGCGACGATGGTTGTGGCATGCCGGCGGCGCTGTCGGCTGGCGGCGGGCGGCCCGGGCACTTCGGCATCGTCGGCATGTGCGAACGCGCCAAGGCCGCCGGCGCGCGCTACCGGCTCGATTCGGCCCCCGGGCGGGGCACCGCGATGCATCTGCAAATCCCGGCCGGGCATGCGTATCCGGGACGCCGCACGGCGGCCTTGTTCGCGCGGCTGCGCCAGCGCCGCCGGCCGCATTCGGAGGCGGCGTAGCTCGAAAGAGCTAGTGCGGCGGCGCTCTTCGTGGCGATGGCGGCGGCGGCGCGCCGCGGTACGCTGTGGCTGGCATGTTCGACATGCCAGCCATTCAATACCGACGAGAGGAAAGCATGACCAACCACACCAATCCAGACCAGCGCCGCCGCAATGTGCTGATGAGCGCCGCCACGGCCGCCGCCGGCGCCGCCGCCGCCGGTGTTTCGCTGAACGCGTCCGCCGCCACGCCATCCAAACCGACCCGCCAGGTCGCCACGCTGACCACGCGCGATGGCGTCACGCTGTACTACAAGGATTGGGGGCCGAAGAATGGCCAGCCGGTCGTCTTCAGCCACGGCTGGCCGCTGAACTCGGACAGCTGGGAAGCGCAAATGCTGTTCCTGGCCGATCGCGGCTACCGCTGCATCGCCCACGACCCCCGCGGCCACGGCCGTTCGTCCCAGCCTTGGGACGGCAACGACATGGACCACTA
>JBDSKP010000170.1:0-3046 GCA_039916925.1 Duganella sp. | reverse complement strand
TTGAGCAGCGCGTTGCCGTCGCTGGTGCCGGTCAGGCTGGTGCCGTCGAAGTGCAGCGCGGTCGTGTTGCCCGACGCGTCCCGGGTGACCGTCTGCATGTGCTGGGCGTTGAGCGTCGTCTGCACCTGGAGCTGGTTGAAGTCCGGACGCGCCATCCCCTTGGCCACCGCGAAGCGGAACTGCAATCCATCGTTGGCCTTCATGCGCAGGTTCAGGCTTGGCAGCCAGTTGTCGTACGAATTGTTGACCGACTGCTGTTGCGCGAACGATGCGATGTTGACCAGATTAGCCTGACCGGTCGGGGCAACGCCGGTGCCGCCGGTGGGGATGGACGGCGCCGTGAACGAGACGTAACCGCTGCCGGCGCCCGTCGTCTTCACGTAGCGAAGGCCGACATTGCCGTCGATCGGGTACTTGAGGTCGTCCCAGGCGAAGCGCAGCTGCGTGTAGGCGGCGCGGGTCTTCTCGGTCTGCGTGTTGGTGGCCGCCGGGTCGTTGAAGGTCGCCGCCTTCCACGGATCGCAGGTCGAGCCTTTTTCGGCGCACAGCACGTCGTGGTACGCGTGGATCTTGCTCCATTGGTCAGGGAAGCCGCGCACGGTCGCCTCGTCCGCGAACAGCATCGCCGGGACGTTGTATTTACCGCCGAAGAAATTGTCCATCGTCTGCAGCGAAGAGCCGCCGGCGAAGCGCGGATCGTTCAGGCGGGCAACGCTGTTGATCTGCCAGCCCTCCATCCACGGGAAGGTGATCGCCGACCAGTTGTAGAACTTCTGGGCCTTGTGGTTCTCACCTTCGCGATTGGCCAGACGGACGCCAAAGCGGATGTCGCGCAGCACCGGGTCGTCGAACGTGAACTTGACATCCGATTTCCACGCTTTCTGGGTCGCCTCGGCGTGGTCCAGCGCTTCCTGGGTATAGGCCCAGTAGTAGTTTTTCGGGTCGGCCATGTAGGCCGCCGAACCGAGGCCGATCTGCGGCACCTTGCCGGTCATATTCATGGTCTGGTTCGGCAGGATGAAGCCGGTCGACACGTCGGCGTCGAAGCCCTCGGTGGTCGAACGCACATTCTGGAAGTCGTTGGTCCAGGTCCAGTCCGGCGTGACGCGCCATTGGACGTTCAGGGACAGGTCGCGGGTGCTGGAGTCACGCGTGTTGATACGCTGCGAGCTGTTGAACGGCGAACCGCCATAGGTCGGGTTCGAGATCGTGCCGCTCTGGAACGCGCCATTTTTGTCGAACACCGAGTCGGCGCTGGCCACCTGCTGGTACCACTTGTCCTCGGACGAGGCCACCACGTGCTCGTCCAGGTCTTCCTTGTAGCGGGTCTTGAAGTAGGTCAGCGCTGTGGTCAGGTCCTTGTTCGGCTTCCACTGCAGCGCCGCGTAGTCGCCGCGGCGGGTGCGGTCGAAGTCCTGCGAGCGATAACCGACGCCAAGCGGAATCCATTGCGTCTTGGACCGGTCGTACAGGGCCGGATCGGTGGAGTTCACGTGCGGGAAATACGGATCGACGCCGACGCCGTCGGAGCGGCTGGGGCTCTTCGCGTGGGCGATATCGATCAGGGCGCCGACTTCGCCGAAGTCCGTGGCCCAGCGGTTCGACAGCAGGAGGGTGCCGGTCGGCGAAGGTTTGCCCTTGCGCAGCGTGGAATAGGATTCCGAGACGCCCAACGACCCCTTGAAGCCCTTGTAGTCGAACGGCATGGCGGTGCGCAGATTGACCAGGGCGGCGACAGCGCCTTCGACCTGTTCCGCGGACGGATTCTTGTAGACATCGACGCCGGCCATCAGCTCGGGCGCCACGTCGGAGAACCCGAGCGAGCGGCCGCCGCCGGCGGAGAACGCGTCGCGGCCGTTGATTTCCGAACGAACGTAGGTCAGGCCGCGCACCGACACGCCGGAGCCCTCGACCGACTGGCGGTTCGGGTCGCCCTGCATATTACGGTCGATGGTGACGCCGGCGATACGCTGCAACACCTCGGTGACCGAACGGTCCGGCAGCTTGCCGATGTCTTCGGCGACGATCGAATCGACGACTTCGTCGGAATCCTGCTTGAGTTTTTGTGCCGATTGCAGCGCGGCGCGCTGGCCGCTGACCACCACCACGGCCGGAGCGGCGCTGGCGGTATCCGCGTTTTGGGCCCATGCCGAACTGCCGTGCAGCACGACAACCTGTGCGACAGCAGCGGCGATCGCGGTTTTCTGTAATTTATTCAATTCGTCTCCCCCTTAAAGGTGGTTTTTATAGTTAACAAGTCATACGCTCCAGTGTTGATGCTGATACTGGCACTGGTCTTTCTCTATAAGTGCTCGCTAGAAAGTTTATGCCTCCCTAAGTTTTGTGATTGGATAACCCATGTCATGCGGCCGCCCGGGATGGCACGCTCGCCACCGCCTGGCCCGCGACATAGGCGCCGTGATCCGGCATCAGCGCCACCGTTTTTGCGATCAGGTCGCGCAGCTCGGCGAAGTGGCCGTGCACCGCGCGAATGTCAACGCGGTCGGCCAACGGGTCGTAGCGCTTCGGCACCACGCCCAGGCCCATCATCATCGCCACGAACGAGGGCTCGGCGAAGCCGCCGCGATCGACGATCGCCACGCGCCCGGTGGCGCGGAACAGCTCGATCTGGTGGCGCAGCGTATCGGGGATCGCCATGTTGGCGCAGTAGCGCCAGAATTCCGAATCGTCGCGCTTGGTCAGCTTGTAGTGCAGGACGATGAAGTCGCGCACCGATTCATAGCGGATGCCCATGACGCGGTTGAATTCGTCGGCCAGCTCCGGGCTGCAATCGCGGTCCGGGAACAGTTCGAGCAGCTTGCGCACCGCGATTTCGATCAGGTTGATGCTGGTCGATTCCAACGGCTCGACGAAGCCCGCCGACAGGCCGATCGCGACCACGTTCTTGACCCAAGACTTGCGCCGCCGCCCGGTGACGAAGCGCAGCTGGCGCGGTTCGTCGAGCGCGGCGCCATCCAAGCCGTCGAGCAGTACCCGTCGCGCCTGCTCGTCGCTGGTGAAGCCGTTGCTGTACACATGGCCGTTG
>JBDSKP010000169.1:0-2908 GCA_039916925.1 Duganella sp. | reverse complement strand
TTGTCAACCGCCTTCAGCTCGGCGCGCTCCACCGCGTTCAGCGCGGCCACTTCGTCGTTCTCGGGCTGGAATTCTTTCGGTTTGCGCCCGCGCCGGCCCGGCACTTTGACCGATGGCAGCACGTAGCCCGAGGTGTCGATGGCGGCCAGCGTGGCCGCGTCCGTGGTCTGGCTGACCGTGGGTGGATTGCCGCTGGCGACGCGCGTTTCCGACTTGTCCGCAGTTTTGGCGGATTGGGCGGTCACATTGCTCGGCTTTGCAGCCGCTTTGGATTCAGGTTTCTTGATTGGCACAGGCGCTTTCGATTACACAACGACTTGCTTATTTAGGATAAAGTTTCTTGCGGTTCGATTTGTCTCGAACCTGCGTCTTCGAACTTGCCGACCCAGGTTCGACAATACTACGACTTACTTACACCCACTTAGACCCGGTCAGGCCGACCGACCCCAACAGAATTCCACCGCCGTCGGCAAAATTCTACTGCATCCTGAGACGTGCGTGGGGGCAAGAAACCATGACTAGGTTAGACAGCAAACAGAAGATCCGCCGATAGCGTTCCACCGAAGGTTCACCGCCCCAACCCGAGCTGGCCCTGGCCGCCGACACCAACGTCTTCCCGTGTCGATCAAGAGCCTAACTTACTGAAAACAAACACACTCTGAACAAAAAACGATGCCAAAAAATACAACACTTAGCGTTTTATTATAGCACGCCACTTTTCAATATCCAGAGGGAAGAACCCCACTTCCCCCTCTGGAAACATGACAGAAACATGACATCCCGAAACGCTCCACACCACCGCTCCACCGCACCGCAACATTATCGGTTCGCCAACTCCGCCTGCGCCTCGCGCAACAGCTGATCTTGTTGCGAAGTTAACTCCCGGTAACGCACACCAATCTCGTCGGACGACAGGCCGGCGGCGAACAACTGACTCAATTCCTGCTTCAACGCGTCATTCTTGACCTGCCGGATGGCGCCGCGCAGGAACAATCGCACCGCATCAAAATCGGACTCGGACTCCTGCACCACTTCGGCGATGATGCCGTCGTACTCGTCGCCCTGCGACTTCAGCTGTTGCGCGAACGCGGCGAAACTGCCGTTCGGCCCCAGCGACTGCGCCGCCGCCACCAGCTGCGCCAGCCGCTCGGCCGGCTCGGCGCCGAAGAACTGGAACGCCGCCAGCGCCGACGCGTCGATCTCGAGCGCCAGCGGCGGATGCGCCACCAGCAACCGCACGATCTGCAATTCCAGCCCGACCGGCACCGGCCGCCCGGTGCGCGGCGGCGCCTTGCGCGCCACCGCGACCGGCTTGGCCAGCTCGAACAGCACCTCGATCTCGGACGGCGTGGTCTGCGTCAACTGCGCCAGACCGCGCACGATCTGCAGGCGCAACGCCGTCGGCGTCATCGACTGCAGCAGCGGCTTGGCGTCGAACTGCGCGCGCGCCCTACCCTCCGGACTTTGCAAATCATGCTCGCCGACCACTTCCTTGATCAGGAACTGCGACAGCGGCATCGCTTCGTGTATCTCCTGCTCGAACGCCTCCTTGCCGTGCGCGCGCACGTAGCTGTCCGGATCGTGCTCGGTCGGCAAAAACAGAAACTTGATGGTCTTGTTGTCCGTCACGTGCGGCAGACAGGCTTCCAGCGCGCGCCGCGCGGCGCGGCGGCCGGCCTTGTCGCCGTCGAAGCTGAAAATCACTATGTCGGTCTGACGCAACAGTTTCTGCACATGATGGGTGGTGCACGCGGTGCCCAGGGTCGCCACGGCCTGCGGGAAACCCATCTGCGCCAGCGCCACCACATCCATATAGCCTTCCGTCACCAGCACGTAACCCGCGTCGCGGATCGCCTGGCGCGCCTCGAACAAGCCATACAGCTCGAAGCCCTTTGAAAATAAAGGCGTTTCGGGAGAATTCAAGTACTTTGGTTCGCCGTGGTCGAGCACCCGGCCGCCAAAGGCGATGACCTGGCCTTTGGTGTTTTTAATTGGAAACATAATCCGCTCGCGGAAGCGGTCGTAGCGCTTGCGGTTGCCGCCGTCCTCGTCGACCTTGTCGATTACCAGGCCGGCCTCGGCCAGCGCGACCGCGTCGTAGTCGGGGAAGATGCTTTTCAGGCCATCCCAGCCGGCCGGCGCGTAGCCCAGGCCGAAGCGGGCGGCGATCTCGCCGGTCAGTCCGCGGTTTTTCAGGTAGGCGATGGCGTCGGTGGCGCCGCGCAGCTGGGCGCGGTAGAAGTCGCAGGCCTGCGTCATCGCGTCCGACAGCGCCAGGCTTTGCGCCTGCATCTGCGCGCGTTGCGCCGGCGGAATCTTGTCATCCTGCTCGGGCACGACCATGCCGACGTTCTGCGCCAGGTCCTTGACGGCGTCGACAAAGCCCATGCCCGAGTATTCGATCAGGAAGCCGATCGAGGTGCCGTGGGCGCCGCAGCCGAAGCAGTGATAAAACTGCTTGGTCGGGCTGACCGTGAAACTGGGTGACTTTTCGCTGTGGAACGGGCACAGGCCCATGAAGTTCGCACCGCCTTTTTTCAGCTGCACGTAACGTCCGACAACGTCGACGATGTCGACGCGGTTCAACAAATCGGAAATGAATGATTGTGGGATCACGGGGCTGAGCGGTCTTGGTAATTTTTCAGACTATACCGCCGCGCCGATCCGGTTTTGACGCGAATCAAGGCACGGCGGAGGTAAAAACGGCGCTAACTAAGCACCAACGGCAACACGTCGATTATGCCGGGGACAACGCCTTTTTGACCAGTGCCGAAACGGCGGTCATGTCGGCGCGGCCGGCCAGCTTCGGCTTGAGGATGGCCATGACCTTGCCCATGTCCTGCGGGCCGGCGGCGCCCGAGGCGGCCACGGCGGCGGTCACCTCGGCGGCGATCTCGTCGTCCGACAG
>JBDSKP010000168.1:0-3741 GCA_039916925.1 Duganella sp. | reverse complement strand
CACCGTCTGCGAGGTGGCCGGGGAACTGATCGAGCGCAGGCCGAACGCCAGCGCGGACGGCGTCGCGGTCAGCGCCGGGGCGGCGGCCGAGGCGGTGCCCGACAGGTCCACCGTGGCGGCGCCGTTGGTGGCGTTGGAGGCCAGCGTCAGGCTGGCGGCGAAGGCGCCGGCGGCGGTCGGCGTGGCCTGTACCGTGACGGTGCAGCTGGCGTTGGCCGGCACCGGCGTGGCCGCCGCGCAGCTGCCGCCGAGCGTGAAGTAGCCGGCGTTGGCGCCACTGACGGCGATCGAGGTGAAGGTCAGCGGCGCCTGGCCGCTGTTGGTGACATTGATGGTGGAGACGGCCGACGCGGCGCCGGTCAGCTGCGCGCCGAAGTTGACGCTTGGCGCCGACAGCGCGATCGTCGCCTGCGGCGTGGCGTTGCCGGTGCCGCTCAGGGCCACGGTGCTGCCGCCGCCGGTGGCGTTGTGGGTGATGGTCAGGGTTGCCGCGCGCGCGCCGGACGCCGTTGGACGGAAGTTCACCTGCACGGTGCAGTTGGCGCCGGCCGCGACGGCCGCGCCGTTGGCGCAGGTGCCGCCGGCCAGCGCGTAGTCGCCGGCCGCAGCGCCGCCCAGCGAGATGTTACCGATATTGAGCGCGACGTTGCCGGTGCTGCTCAAGGTGGTGCTCAGCGGGCCGCTGGTCTGGCCGATGCTGGTGCCGCTGAAGGCCAGGCTGGCCGGCGCCAGCGAGGCGGCCGGCGAAGCCGCCACGTTGGGATTGCCGATGAAGGCGGCCAGGTCCGCCAGTTCGGCGGCGCTGAATTTACCGCTGAATTGCCCCATGCCGCCGCGATTGCCGGCGATGGCGTTGGCGATGACGGTCGGCTGGTTGGCGCCGCGCAGGATGCCGCTGACGTTGGCCGCCGGCGATGGCCCGTGACAGGCGACGCAGGTGCCGCCGCCGCTAACGGGACCGTTCTGATACAGGCTCTTGCCGTTCAATGCGTCTTGCGCGCTCGCGGACTGCGAAGCCAGTCCGAATAGCAGCGCCGCTGCAGCCGCTTGTCGCAGCCGGAATTCCCACGTTAAACCTGTCATGCCACTCTCCTGAAGTTGATCGAATTGATCTGAACTTGATCTATAAGTTGATCTAAAACCCGCAGACAGCGATCGCAAAGGCATTGAAGGCGCTGTGCACCAGCGCGCACCACCACCAGCGGCGGGTACACTGGTAGAGCAACGCCAGCGCCAATCCCGGTGCCAGCACCGCGACGGCGGCATGCCAGCCGGAGCCCAGATGCAGCAGGCCGAAAGCGACCGTCGACACCAGCACCGGCCAGGCCCACGCATGCTTCCGCTCCCGCCGCGAGCGCCGTATCAGCCATTCCTGCAGGCCCGCCCTGATCACGCACTCCTCCAGCAACGGCGAGAGCACCAGCAGCAGCAGGCGAACGTCAAGTCCGGGCGCCCGCAACTGCGCGCCGCACAGGGCGTCCGCCGCCCATGGCATGGGCAGTAGTGGTGAAATAAACAACACGTTGGGAACCCTGGTTACCGGTTTGCGTATCTTGTCTGACCGTTCATTCCAGGCCGGCCGGCAAAGGTTCTAACTATAGTGGGAGAAATCGCGATTTATTTTCGACCGGTCAAACGGCCCAGCCATTTGGTGGCGAAGCGTTTGTTCGCCTTGAGGGTGTAGTCCAAGGTGGCGAATTGCTCGTCCAGCGCCTCCTGCAGCACGCTGGCCGGATTGGCCGGCGGCAGTTTGAGATAGGCGTCCGCCTCGCCGTAGTCGCGGTGGATCTCCATGCCGGCTTTTTTCGCGATGTGCATCATCGTCTTGTTGGACGACAGGCAGTGCATATAAAGGGTGTCGACGTCGCTGTTGCGGCAGTGGATGGCGGCGCGCTCGAACAGCTTGGAGCCGACGCCCATGCCGCGCGCGCTCTTGCTGACGGAGACGCCGAATTCGGCCACCCGCTCCTTGTCGGTCACCGCGCTTTTCGATTCGTCGCGCGGCGCGAACGCCAGATGGCCGACCGCCACCAGTTTGAACAGCCGGTTGTACACACCGAACACCATGTCGCGCGAAAAATCGATCTGGTTGACGTACTTCTCGACCTGCTCGTCGGGCAGCATGGTGCCGAAGCGCAGCAGCCGGTCGCTCTTTTCGAGCTCGAGGAAGTGCCTGACCATGCGCCGCCGGTCGCGCTCCCGCAGCTCCTTGACGAGCACCGTCGGACGGCGCTTGCCGTCTTTGTGCTTGCCCCAGCGGCGCAGCGGATTTTGGAACAGATCGATGGAGTTCATAGTGGCGCACAAGGTATGGTGCAGCGGGTATGGTGCAGCGGGTATGGTGCAGCGCACCATCGACGCCATTGTACTCCTGTTCAGGTGGACCCGCCCTCCGCGGCGGCCGGCGGCAACGGCATGCCGCGCTCGTCCCCACCCTGGTCTTCGTCGTCGGCGTCGGCCACCTTCAGCGCCGTTTTGACGGCCGCCACCCGCGCGCTGTGCACCAGCTCCGGTATCCGTTGCGGGTGGGCGGCGCTGGCCTGGGCGATCTCGCCGGCGTTGACGGCGCGCGCGGCGGCCATCGCCGCCTCCAGGTGCGCCAGTTGCGGGAACGGCGCGTCGAGATAACTGGCGGACGGCCCGACGCGTCCGCGCGAATCGCATTCGGTGGCCAGCAGCATCTGCGAAAAGCGCGTCGGCTTGCGGAAGGCGTCGCAGCGTTCGAGCAGCTTGACGATGGTGTTGGGCCGCAGTTGCAGCGCGCGGCCGACGTTGCCGTGTTCGCGCGCGGTCATCACCGCCAGGTCGCGGCACTCGGTGGGCACCTTGAGGCGCTTGCACACCTGCTCGACCAGTTTGACGCCCAGTTCCTCATGGCCGTGGTGCGCCGGCCAGGTGGCCGACGGCGTCACGCCCTTGCCCAGGTCGTGCATCAGGCAGGCGAAGCGCGCCGGCAGCTCCAGCCCGGCGCGCGCCGCGCAATCGATCACCTGCAGCACGTGGACGCCGGTGTCGATCTCGGGATGCCATTTCTCCGGCTGCGGCACGCCCCACAGCACGTCGAGCTCCGGCAGGATGCGCGCCAGCGCCCCGCAATCGCGCAGCACTTCGAGCATGCGCGATGGCTTGTCCTCCATCAGCCCGCGCGACAGTTCCTGCCACACGCGCTCCGGCACCAGCGCGTCGACCTCGCCCTGCTCCGTCATTTGCCGCATCAGCGCGTTGGTTTCCGGCGCCACGCGGAAGTCGGTGTAGCGGGCGGCGAAACGGGCCACGCGCAGGATGCGCACCGGGTCCTCGGCGAAGGCGTCGGAGACATGGCGGAAGACGCGCTGTTCGATATCGCGCCGGCCGCCGAACGGATCGGTCAGGGTGCCGTCGTCGGCGCGCGCGATGGCGTTGATGGTCAGGTCGCGCCGTATCAAATCCTCCTCCAGCGTGACGTCGGGGGAGGTGTGGAACACGAAGCCCTTGTAGCCGGGCGCGGTCTTGCGCTCGGTGCGGGCCAGCGCGTATTCCTCCTGCGTCCGCGGGTGCAGGAACACGGGGAAGTCCTTGCCGACCGGGCGGAAGCCCTGGGCCAGCATGTCGTCCGGCGTGGCGCCGACCACCACGTGATCGTGGTCCTTGACCGGCAGGCCAAGCAGCTCGTCGCGCACGGCGCCGCCGACTACATAAATCCGCATCATGGTCAGTCCGGCATGGCGTCGTACTTGGGCAGGGTTTCGGTTTCGGCCAGCG
>JBDSKP010000167.1:0-3392 GCA_039916925.1 Duganella sp. | reverse complement strand
AGCAAGCTCGGCCCTGGGCTGATCACCGGAGCCGCCGATGACGACCCTAGTGGAATCGCCAGCTATTCCCAGGCCGGGGCGCAGTTTGGACTCGGCATGTTGTGGACGCTCATCTTCACCTACCCGCTGATGGTCGCCATTCAAGTCGTCAGCGCTCAAATAGGCCGGGTCACCGGCCACGGCCTTGCCACCAACTTGCGTCGCCACTATCCAGCATGGTTGCTCTATAGCATAGTTAGCCTGCTGCTGATCGCGAACACCATCAATATCGCGGCCGACATCGCGGCCATGGGCGAGGCGGCGCGCCTGATCGCCGGCGGCCACGCGCACTTCTATGCGATCGGCTTCGGCCTGCTGTCGGTGCTGCTGCAGGTGTTCGTGCCATATTCCCGCTATGTCAGGGTGCTCAAATGGCTCACCCTCGCCTTGCTCGCCTATGTGGGGACCGTATTCGTCGTGCAGATCCCATGGCATGATTTCCTGTCGCGGGCCGTGCTTCCCGCCGCGTTTCCGTGGAAACCGGAATATATAACGACCATCGTGGCCGTTTTTGGCACCACCATCAGTCCCTACCTGTTTTTCTGGCAGGCATCCCAGGAGGTCGAGGAGCTGAACGCCAAGCCCGGCGCAAAGGCGTTGCGCACCACCCCGCGGCTGGCGCGCGCGGATTTCTTCCGGATTAAGGTCGATACCTATATCGGCATGGGATTTTCAAATCTGGTCGCTTTTTTTATCATGCTAACCACCGCCGTGACGCTGAATGCGCACGGTGTCACGGATATCCAGACCGCGTCGCAAGCGGCAACGGCCTTGCGCCCGGTGGCCGGCGATTTCGCCTTCATATTATTTACATGCGGGATAGTCGGAACGGGAATGCTGGCGGTGCCGGTTCTTGCGGGATCGGCGGCGTACGCGATGGCGGGGACATTCAAATGGAAAAACAGCCTGCAATATTCGGCCCCGGCCGCGCCGCGGTTCTACGCGATTATCGCGGTGGCCACCGCCATCGGCACCTTGTTGATTTTCACGCCGATAGACCCGATGAAAGCGCTGTATTGGAGCGCTGTTATCAACGGCGTTATCTCGGTCCCGATTATGGCGGTCATGATGTTAATGGCGGCGCGCAAGGACATCATGGGACGCTTGGTCATCCGGCCCAGGCTCAAGCGTTTGGGCTGGCTCGCCACGGCCGTCATGGCCGCCGCCGCGACGGCCATGCTGGTCATGCTGGCCACCTCTTGAGCCGCTACACGCCCACCATCGACACCGCCTTGGTGTTCAGATACGCCTCCAGCGCCTCCGGGCCGCCCTCCGAGCCGTAGCCCGAATCCTTGACGCCGCCGAACGGCAGCTCGGCGCTCGGCGTGGCCGGCTGGTTCAGCCACAACATGCCCACCTCGACGTTGTGCATCAGCAGGTGCGCGTTCTTGATCGAGCGCGTGAACGCGTAGCCCGCCAGCCCGAACGGCAGCCGGTTCGATTCGGCGATCGCCTCCTCGAGCGTATCGAAGCCGCGCACCGCCGCGATCGGCCCGAACGGTTCGTCGTTGAACACCATGGCGTTGAGCGGCACGTCGGCCAGGATGGTCGGCGCGAAGAAGTTGCCGGTGGTGCCGACGCGCTGGCCGCCGGTGGCCACCTCGGCGCCCTTGCCGCGCGCGTCCTCGACCACCTGGCTCATCGCGGCCACGCGGCGCGCGTTGGCCAGCGGCCCGAGCGTGGTGCCCTCGGCCAGGCCGTCGCCCAGGGTCAGGCCCTCGGCGTGCGCCACCAGCGCGCGGGTGAACTCGGCCTTGATGCTGTTGTGGACCAGGAAACGCGTCGGCGCGATGCAGATCTGGCCGGCGTTGCGGAACTTGGCGCCGCCGCTGGCGGCCACGGCCAGCGCGACGTCGGCATCCTCGGCAACGATGACCGGCGCGTGCCCGCCCAGCTCCATCGTCGCGCGCTTCATGTGGGCGCCGGCCAGCGCCGCCAGTTGCTTGCCGACCGGGGTCGAGCCGGTGAAGGTGACCTTGCGGATCACCGGGTGCGGAATCAGGTAGGCGGAAATTTGCGCCGGGTCGCCGAACACCAGGCCGACGGTGCCGGGTGGCACGCCGGCGTCGACGAAGCACTGCATCAGCGCCGCCGGCGACGCCGGGGTCTCCTCCGGCGCCTTGCACAGGAACGAGCAGCCGGTGGTCAGCGCGGCGGCCAGCTTGCGCACGATCTGGTTGATCGGGAAATTCCACGGTGTGAACGCGGCGACCGGGCCGACCGGCTCCTTGAGCACCAATTGCTGCGCGGCAGGATTACGCGACGGCACGATGCGGCCGTACACGCGCATGCCCTCGGCGGCGAACCAGTCGATGATGTCGGCGCCGGCCAGCGCCTCGCCGCGCGCCTGCGCCAGCGGCTTGCCCTGCTCCTGCGTCAACAGGCGGGCGATGTCGTCGGCGCGCTCGCGCAGCAGGCCGGCGGCGCGGCGCATGATGGCGGTGCGCTCGAACGCGGGAATCCTGCGCCATGCGTCGAAGCCGCGCTGCGCGGCGGCCAGCGCCAGGTCGAGGTCGGCGATGCCGGCGTGGGCGACGCTGCCGATGGTCTGGCCGGTGGCCGGATTGAGCACTGGAATGGTTTTGCCGCCGGTGGCCTCGCGCCATTCGTTGTCGATCAAAAGGCGGACGTCGGGATAGCTGGCATTGGTCATCGGTAATCTCCAATCAGGTGAAAAAGCGCCGCGGTTGTCCGCGGCAATCCTCTACTTTGCCAGAAATACGCCAACTCGGTATCGCGCCGCTTTTTCCTGGCGATTTAGATGGACCGTGCGCGGCCGGATGGCGCAAAATGGCGGCATCGCCAGAAAGGACCACCCCACCATGAACACGAATGTTGCAACGTTGAAACTCGCGGCGGCGCCCGCCCTGAGCCGCGCCGAAGAATCGTTGGCCACCTTGCGCGAATGGCAGCGGGCCGGTACCGTGCTGTCGTTCCTGTACGCGCGCTCGCTGGGCGGCTTGATGCAGACGGGGCATGGGCGCATCGTCGCGCTGACCGACAGCGCGCTCACCGTCGACGCCGGCGGCTCCTCGCTGTTCGTGGTGTTGGCCGACGCCCGTTACGACGACAGCCCGCAGATGTTCTTCACGCCGACCCTGAGCAGCCATTTCATGGTACCGGGCGTCGGCATCAGCCTGGGCAACCACGATTGGCTGTTCTTTTCCGCCGATCAGATGCCGAAAGAGGCCATGCTGTCGCGCGACAACGTGCCGAAGATCAGATAGTCAGCCAGTTGGCGCGTTGCGCCGCAGCGACTTCAGTTGGCGTCGCCGCGGCCCACCATCAAAGCCATTCGGCTCTCAACTGTTCCTGGAATTCGGCGCCGTCCCGAGGTATGTCGGTGCGGCGCC
>JBDSKP010000166.1:0-8250 GCA_039916925.1 Duganella sp. | reverse complement strand
GTTGAGGTCGCCCCAGGCCTGGATGATGCCGGCGCGCTCCTGATAGCGTTCCAGCAGCAACCCGGCCGCGCCCATGGCCGCCTCGGCCGCGACGGCGCTGCCGGTGAGCTTGTACGCCGCCACGCAGGACAGGCTGTACAGGAAGCCCAGGTCGTGGTGGTTGACGTTGATCCGTTGCGCCTGCCGTTGGTGGAAGCCGGCCACGTGGCGCTCGGCGGCGTCGCGGTAGCGCTGGACGCCGGTCGCCTCGTAGGCCAGCCATAGCATGCCGGTCCAGAAGCCGTTGGTCCATTCGACGTTGCCGATGGCCGGGTAGACGCCGGCGATGCTCGATGGCGCCGGGAAGTCGTCGCCGAAGTGGGCGAGGTTGCGGTCGATAGCCGCCAGCGCCTGGTCGAGCGCGCGCGCCAGCATTTGCCGGTTCGGCGCGTCGGGCGGCGCGGCGCCTTTCAGCGGTTCGATGACGGCGGAGTTGAGGGGCAGGGACATGGTCGTTTCCTGAAATTATTGGGTCTCTTGCAGCGGTTCGGATGTTTTTTCGTCGAGCTTGCGGGCGCGGCGTGGCGGTGTGTCGGGCGGCGTCGCTTCCAGCGCGAAGGCCGACAGCAAAAGGAAGATCAGCGCCAGTCCCGCCAGCACCAGATAGGTCGACTGGAAGCCGATCAGGTCGTAGCTCTTGCCGACCACCGGCGACAGGATCGCCAGCCCCAGCGAGTGGCCGAAGCTGACGCCGACCATGTACAGCGTGGAGGCCAGGCGCGTGTCGAAGTGGTGGGCGATGTAGCGGAACACCGACACCACCAGTATCGGCAGCTCGACCGAGTGCAACATCTTCAGCACCGAGATCGACACCGGGTCGACGGCGAAACTGGAGCCGCCGATGCGCAACATCATGATCGTTCCGGCGAGCATCAGGCCGTTCTTGGCGCCGATGCGCTTGACCAGTATCGGCGACAGGAACAGGCCGCCGGCCTCGATGAAGATCTGCGCCGAGTTCAGGTTGCCGAACATGGCCGTGCCTTGTTCCTCGGTCGGAAACAGCGAGGCGAAATAGTTTGGGAATTGCTGGTCGAACACCAGATACAAATTCGTCACGCCCAGGATGAAGACCATGAAGCGCCAGAACTTTGGATCTCTCAGCAGACCGAGCGCGTCGCCCAGCTTCACCTTGTTGGTTTCGGTTACCGGGCCGTTGTCGGTCCCGCTGCGCCACACCAGTAGCATCACGATCATCAGCAGTCCGGCGCCGGAGGCGATGAAGAAATTGATGCCGGGATCGATGTTGAACAGGTGGCCGCTCATCATCGCCGCGCTGGCGAAGCCGAGCGATCCGCAAAGGCGCACGCGGCTGTATTCGAAACCGTAGCGGCGGCCGATGCGGTCGACATACGATTCGATCGCGTAGCTGCCGGCGATGAAGGTCACGCCCAGGTAGATGCCGCCGACGGCGGCGCCGAGCAGCAGATTGGCCCTGAGCAGCGACGCGTAGACGAACATGAAGAACAGCCCGCACAAGGTACACAGCGCGCTGACGGTCCACAGGATGTGCTTGCGCATGCCGACCTTGTCGGAGATGAAGCCGTAGATCGGCTGCGAGCACATCGCCGCGATGAAGTTGGCGGAGAACACCACGCCGGCCTCGGTGCCGGACAGGTTCAGCGTGTTGCGCAGCCATAAGGTCAGCAGCGACATGCTCATCGCCTGCGCGAAGAAATACACGAACACGAAGACGCTCAGGAAGCGGAAATGCGATTGGGTCGGGGTCATGGCTGCCTCCCGGGCGTGATCCAGATGGCCACGCCGCCCGAGGCCGACAGCTTGGCATCGATGACGTTCGAGGCATCGACCGTGCGCCGCTCGATGCCGACGCGGGTGGCGGTCGGCGCGCTGGCGTCGTCGGCGTAGATGCTCGCCTGGTATTTTTTTCCCTTTTCGAGGAAGTCCAGCGGAATGCTGGTGGCGCGCGCGTCGTTGTTGGTGATGGCGCCGATGAACCAGTCGGCGCCGCTGCGGCGCGCCACGGTCACGTATTCGCCCGGCTTGCCGGCGATGACCTTGCTTTGATCCCAGCTCGTCGGAATCTTGTCCCAGAACTCCAGCTCCGGCTCGTTGTTTTCCTTCTCGGGACGGTCGTACCAGTACAAGGTCTGCAACGGGCTGTAATAGATCGCCGCCAGCGCCAGCTGATGCGCGTGCGTGGTCTTGATGCGCGGATCGAAATAGCAGATCGTGTAATCGGCCGCGCCGGCCAGGTAGCGGGTGAACGGCAGCACCGTGTTGTGGGTGGCGTCGGGCATCTCCTCGTTGCCGCGCACGCCCTCGGACGTCAGCAGGTTGGGCCACGTGCGCTGCTCGCCGGTGGGACGCCAGTCGTCGTGGATGTTGACCATGATGTGGGCGTCGGCCGCTTGCTGGATGGCCTTGTTGATCCACGTCGACCAGCGGTGCGAGCCGACCTGCACGAAGCCGAACTTGACGCCCTTGACGCCCCAGTCCTGGTAGGTCTTGAACAAGGTGTCGGATTGGGTCAGCAGCGCCTGCTGGTTGACGTACAGCCAGATGCCGACGCCGCGCTCCTTGCCGTAGCGGATGATCGCCGGCAGGTCGAAGTCCGGTATCGCCACCTTGGCCGCGTCGGAATCGAAGGAGAAGGCCGGGCCGTACCATTTCCAGTCGAACAGCACGTATTGCAGCTGGTGCTTGACGGCGAAATCGATGTTGGCCCTGGCGGCGGCGGTGGTCTGCGTCATCACGCGCATGATCTTGCCGGGCTTGATCCAGTCCGGCCGGGCGATCTTCGACGGCGGATTGAGGTTCAGGATGAAATGGCTGTTGTCGGCCAGCGCGCCGGCCGATTCGGCGATCATGATGCCGCGCCATGGCGTGGCGAACGGCGAGATCAGGTCGGCCGGGTCGTGCATCGCGGTGACGATGGTGTTGGGCTTGTCCTTGCTCAGCTTGAACTTGGTGCGCGAATAGTCGACCATCCGCGCCTCCAGCAGGGCGACGTGGATGCCGCCGAGTAGTTCCAGGGTCAGCGGGCGTTCGGCCTCGTCGGGCCAGTTGGCCAGTTCCAGCTTTTTGTACGGCGCCTGCGCCCAGCCGGCGAACCAGGCCTTGGTTTCGACCGGCATCGCGAACTCGGTGTTTTCCTGCGTGACGCGGTAGTAGCTGCCTTTGGGGTTTTCCGGGAACACGTAGCGGAAGGCGACGCCCTCGTTGTAGGCGCGCACTTCCAGCTTCATCGTGTAGTCGGGATTGTCGTCCTTGACCATGTCCACGGTCAGCAGGTTGTAGTTATCGGGGATGTCGGCTTTTTCGCCGTGCGGGGGTTTCCAGGTGCTGGCGTGGGCGCTGATGCTGTTGCAGGTCACGGCCAGGTTGTCGAACCATTTTTTATGACGGTCGATCTTCAGCGCCATCGAGCTCTCGGACAGGTGGTTATCCAGTTGCAGGTCCAGCAGCGAATCGAGGATGACGGGTTTGTGTTTATAGTTGACGCGGTAGTACAGTTGGCGCTCGCCGGTGGCGGCCGTCGTTTGATAGAAAATGTACTGGATGTTTTTGTCGGGCGACTGGACGGCGGCCAGATGCTGCTGCTCCGCCGCATGGACCGGGACGCCGAGCGCAAGCAGCAGAACCAAAATAAGGTAAGGAAACACGTAGGGCGGATTAGCGCAGCGTAGTCCGCCAATATATGCGCCGTCGGCGGCTCCAAGATGGCGGATTACGGCGTGCCGCCTAATCCGCCCTACGTGTTTCCAAGGTAACGCGCGGCTTATGTGGGCCAATATTTGCATTGTTGTCTCGTTTATTGTTGTCTTATGGATCGATTGTAAACCGTCAGCTCTCGCTTGCCATCATACCGAGCACCTCGTAACAGGCGCCCATGGTGTGGTAATCCACCTTGCCGGCCGGACTCTTCTCATTGCCGAGCTTGGCATTTGACGGGCTCAGCACGCGATACCACGCCCCATGCTCGTGATCGACGAAATGCTCCCAACTGTACGCCCAGATCCTGTCATACCAATCCCAATATCCCGGATCGCCGGTGCGCTCGGCGAGCATGGCGGCGGCCGCGAAACTTTCCGCCTGCACCCAGAAATACTTGTCGCCGTCGCAGATCCCGCCGTCCGGGCCGAAGCCGTAGAAAATCCCGCCATGACGCGGGTCCCAGGCCTTGGCCAGCGCGATGTCGAACAGTTGCGCGGCGCGCGGCGCCAGCCATCCGGTGTCGCCGTCGAGCGCCACCGGATGCCGCTCCAGCTGCAACAGCAGCTTGGCCCATTCGGTCAAGTGGCCAGGCTGGTAGCCCCACGGACGGAAGATGTTGCTCTTGTCGTCGCGGTTGTAGTCCCAGTCCACCGACCAGTCGGGGTGGTAGTGTTCCCAGATCATGCCATCCGCCAGTGCCGCCTGGCGCAGCGTCACGTTGCGCGCCAACGTCACCGCGCGCTGCAGATAGCGCGTCTCGCCCGACGCCTCGAAGGCGGCGATCAGCGCCTCGCAGGCGTGCATGTTGGCGTTCTGGCCGCGATACGGGTCGAGCACTTTCCAGTCGGCGCTGGCCTGGTCGGCGTACAGCCCGTGCCCGGCCTGCCAGAAACGCTTTTCCATCAGTTCGAACGTTTCCTTCATGTAGTCGCGCGCTTCGGTCATGCCGGCCGCCAGCGCGTGCGAGTAGGCCAGCAGCACGAAGGCCAGGCCGTAGCAGTGGTTGTCGCCGTCGATGACTTGCTTCTTGCCGTCGCGCCAGGACAACTGCCACGCGTAGCCGCCGGTGCGCACGTTGCGGTGGACGTTGCGCAGGAAGGCGACGCCATGGTGCAGCGCCTCCAGATAGGCCGGGTCGCGGAACTGGCGGTAGGCCTTGGCGTAGTTGAAGACGAAGCGCGTGCTGCTGACCAGGTGCCGCGTGTGGCGGTCGTAGACGGTGCCGTCGTCAAGGAAAAAGTGGAAGAACCCGCCGCTTGGATCGATGCAGCGCGGATGGTAGAACCGCATGGTGTGCGCGATGTGCGACAACAGCATGTCGCGTGAGCGAAAGTCGGGATGCATGGTCCGGTTCTCCTTAGCGGGTGGGGGGCGTGGCGCTGGGCCAGGCGGCGATGCGGTAGCGCGTGTGCCACGGTTCCTCCGGGCGCAGCGCGACACCGAGCCGGTCGGCCAGCGGATGGCCGGCCGGTGCGCGGGCGACGCGGCCCAGGTCGAACAGGCTGTTGACCGGTTCGGCGCCGATGGCCAGGTGGCGGCTCATCCACGGAAAATTGATGCGGCCGCCATTGCTGATCCACAGCATCAGGTCGGGCAGTTGCGCGGTGTCCCACCACAGGCCGACGCAGGCGTCGTAGTCGAGGTAGCGCAGCGCGAACGGCGGCGCGTCGCCGGCCGCCGCGAGCGCGCGCACCTGCATCAGTTCCTCGGTCGGCGCCGTCAGCGGCAGTTGCGCCAGGTCGAGCGCGCCGTCGACGCCGGCCATGGCCGACAGCGAACTGGAACGCGTGTCGGGCAGCAGGCGCGACACGGCGCCGGGCGCGGCGGTCGGATAGCTGTGGATGCCGGCATGTTCGCCGAGCACCACCTGGACCCTGCCCGGCGCGGCGGGAATGCGGAAGGTTGGATGCAGCCCGAGCGGCAGCCGCGACGGGCGGCGCGACCAGATGCCCAAGCTGATATCGAGCGCGGCGGCGCGCGGATCGACCGCGATCACCCGTTCGATGCGCGCGATGGCGCTGTCGGCCGGGTAGTCGATCGCCAGGTGCACGCGGTGTGGCGTGGCGCTGACGCAGCTCCAGCGGTGGTTGGCCGCGTAGCCGTGCATCCAGTCGTCGTCGCCGGCGTCGGCCCGCTGCCAGCCGGCCGGCAGCGGGCCGGGATCGTCGGTGCGGCCGAACGGCACGCACGGCCATTCGCCGCGCATGCGCCGCAGCAGGCCGGGCAGGGCGGCGGCGCCGGTGGTGCCGGCCCATGGCGCCACGTGCATGATGTCGAGCTCGCGCTCGTCGTCGAGCCGCAGGCTCGCCGGTCCCAGCATGCCGCCCAGCGCCTGCACCTCGGCGTTGCCGAAGTCCCACGCCAGTTGCCATGCGCGGCTGGTCGCCTTTTCTGCCCGTTCAGCCGTGCGGTTGGTGTCGTTCATCGCGCGAGCCATCCTCCATCGACCGGCAGCGTGATGCCGTGCACGTAGTCGCTGGCGCGGCTGGCGAGAAACACCGCCGCGCCCGCCAAATCGTCAGGTCGGCCCCAGCGTCCGGCGGGAATGCGCGCCAGGATCGCTTCGGAGCGCTCGGGGTCTTGGCGCAGCGCGGCGGTGTTGTTGGTGTCGAAGTAGCCCGGCGCCAGCGCGTTGACGTTGATGCCCTTGGCGGCCCATTCGTTGGCCAGCGCGCGCGTCAGCCCGGCCAGCGCGCTCTTGCTGGCGGCGTAGGCCGGCACGCGGATGCCACCCTGGAACGACAGCAGCGAGGCGATGTTGACGATCTTGCCGCCGTGCCGCGGCGCCATGTGCCGGGCCACGGCCTGCGACAGGAAGAACACCGAGCGCAGATTGGTGTTGATGACGGTGTCCCAGTTTTCCTCGGTGACGTCGAGGCTGTCGGCGCGGTGGATGGTGCCGGCGTTGTTGACGAGGATATCGAGCTGTCCGTTCAAGCCGAGCGCCGCGTCGACCACGGTTTGCACCGGTTCGGTGGCGGCGAAATCGGCATGGACGAACAGGAAGCGCCGGCCCAGCGCCTCGACCTGCGCGGCGGTGTCGTCGGCGGGGCTGCGGCCGGCGGCGACGATGTCGGCCCCGACGCCGGCCAGCGCGACCGCGATCGCCCGGCCCAGCCCGGTATTGGCGCCGGTGACGAGCGCGGTGCGGCCGGACAAATTAAACAGTTCAGACATGATCATCCTTATTTCAGCTGGCAGATATCGAGCACGTTCATGTCGGTGTAGTCGAGGTTCTCGCCGCCCATGGCCCAGATGAAGGCGTAGTTGGCCGTGCCCGAGCCCATATGGATCGACCACGGCGGCGACACCACCGCCTCTTCGTTGGCGACGATGATGTGGCGCGCCGAATCCGGCTCCCCCATGAAGTGGAAGATACGCTGCTGCTCGTCGAGGTTGAAGTAGAAATAGACCTCGGAGCGGCGGTCGTGCAGATGCGGCGGCATCGTGTTCCACACGCTGCCGGTCTTCAGTATCGTCAGGCCCAGCAGCAACTGCGCCGACTTGCACACGCCGGGGATCACGTACTGGTAGATGGTGCGGGCGTTCGACGTTCCGGCGCTGCCGCGCTCGAGCGGCACGGCCTGCGCGTGGGTGATCTTGGTCAGTTCGTGGCGCGCGTGGGCCGGCGTCGAGGCCAGGTAGAAGCGCGCCGGATTGGCCGCGTCGACCGATTCGAAGCCGACGTCGGCGCTGCCCATCGGGATGTACAAGCCGTCGAGCGGCGCCATGTCGAAGACCTGGCCGTCGACGGTGACGCGGCCGGCGCCGCCGGCGACGTTGATCACGCCCAGCTCGCGGCGCGACAGGAACGGCTGGCCGAGCGCGGAGACCGGCTCCGTGTGCGTCGGTAGCTTGAGCGCCTCGGCGACGGGCGCGGCGCCGCCGATGACGAAACGCTCGTGATGGCAGTAATTGAGCTTGATCCGGTCTTCGACGAACAGGTTGCTGATTAAATAGCGCTCGCGCAGCTGTTCATTGCTAACTTGCGTCATCATGTCCGGATGAGTGGCATGAAATATTTTTTCGTACATCTGGGTCTCCTGGAATGAATTCTACCGATATCTGTTATCGATAACAAGTATAATGGCATACTCGTCTGAAAAGCAACGCAAAGGAGGCCGGCGATCGTCGTTTTGTGCGGTCCGGCCAAATCAACTCGATGAGCAATTCATTAGGAGTGGTCCGTTGAAAACCGCTGTCGCCATGTTTGTGAAGCTGTCCCTCATGCTGTGCGCCGCCTCGGCCGCCGCGCGGACGCCGTCCAGCCAGCCCTGGGTCGCCGACCTGGGTGACGGCCGCTATCAAAATCCCATCCTGTACGCCGACTATTCCGATCCGGACGCGATCCGGGTCGGGCAGATGTTCTACATGACGTCGTCCAGCTTCGGCAACGCGCCCGGCCTGCCGCTGCTGCGATCGTCCGACATGGTCAACTGGGAGCTGGTCGGCCACGCCTTGCCCAGGCTGGTGCCGGAGGAGGTGTTCGCCAGGCCGCGGCCGGGCAAGGGCGTGTGGGCGCCGGCGCTGCGCCAT
>JBDSKP010000165.1:0-1747 GCA_039916925.1 Duganella sp. | reverse complement strand
GTGCAGGTTGAGGCGGTACTTGGCCAGCACGTTGGCGATCGAATACAGCAGGCCGGTGCGGTCGTTGGCGGCGATCGACAGCAGGTAGTACTGGCCGCGCTCGTCGGGGCGCAGGTCGACCGTGGGCGTGATCGGGAAGGTGCGCGACAGGCGCGACAGCCGGCCCTTGCCGGGCGCCGTCAGCGGCTCCGGATGGGTCAGCACGTTGCACAGCTCGTGCTCGATCAGGCTGATGATGTCGCGGTAGCTCTTGGCGAAGTTCTGCTCCGTCACCAGGAAGGTGTCGAGCGCGTAGCCGTGGCGCGTGGTGTGGATCTTGGCGTCGAGGATGCTGAAATTCTTGCGGTCGAAATAGCTGCAGATGCGCGCGAACAGGTCCGGCTGGTCGCGGATGTAGACGGCCACCTGCAGGCCCTCGCCGATCGGCGCCAGGCGGCACTTGACGACCGGCTTGTCGTTGGTGAAGCGGTCGTACAGCGCGCGTGTCTGCCAGGCGATGTCGGAGGCGTCGTGGCGCAGGAAGTAGGCGACGTCGAGCTGGCGCCAGAACGCCTCGTGGGCGTCCGGTCCCAGGCCGTACAGGCGCAAGGTCGCCAGCGCCTCTTGCTGGCGGTTCTTCAGTTCGTGGTCGGCGCTGTGCGGCTCGCCGCCCAGCACACGCAAGGTGATGCGGTACAGGTCTTCGAGCAGCTTGGCCTTCCAGGCATTCCACACCTTGGGGCTGGTGCCGCGGATGTCGGCCACCGTCAGCAGGTACAGCGCCGTCAGGTGGCGTTCGTCGCCGACCGTTTTGGCGAAGGCGGCGATGACGTCCGGGTCCGACAGGTCCTGCTTCTGCGCCACCTGCGACATCGCCAGGTGCTGCTCGACCAGGAACACCACCAGCTCGGTGTCCTCGGCGCTCATGCCGTGCTCGGTGCAGAACTGCTGGGCGTCGACCGTGCCCAGCTTGGAGTGGTCGCCGCCGCGTCCCTTGGCGATGTCGTGGAACAGCGCGCCCAGGTACAGCAGCCACGGTTGCGCGAAGTTGGCCATCAGCTGGCTGCAGAACGGGTATTCGTGCGCGTGCTCGGCCATCGTGAAGCGGCGCATGTTGCGCACCACCATCAGGATGTGCTGGTCGACCGTGTAGACGTGGAACAGGTCGTGCTGCATCTGGCCGACGATCTTGCGGAAGTTGGGCAGGTAGCGGCCCAGGATCGACAGGTCGTTCATGCGCCGCAGCGCGTGGATGATGCCCTGCGGCGCCTGCAGGATGCGCAGGAACAGCGCGCGGTTGGCCGGGTCCGCGCGGAACTGGGTGTCGATCAGGAAGCGGTCGTGCCACAGCGCGCGCATGGTGCGCGAGGTCATGCCCTTGAGCGACGGCCGCTCCGTCATCAGCACGAAGATTTCGAGGATGGCCGACGGCTGCCGGGTGAACGTGTCGTCCTCGCGCATGTCGATCAGGCCGTTCAGATCGTTGAAGCGCTCGTTGATCGGCACGGCCAGCTCTTCCTGCGGGAACAGGCGTTCCTCGATGTTTTGCAGCAGGATGGTGTTGAGCTGGGTGACGGTCTTGGCGGCCCAGTAGTAGCGCTGCATCAGGTATTCGCTGGCGCGGCGCATGCCGGGGCCGCTGCCGGTGGCCTGCAACCCCAGCGACTCGGCGATGGCGGTCTGGACGTCGAACACCAGGCGGTCCTCGCGACGGCCAGCGTGCAGGTGCAGGCGCACGCGGATGTCCTTGAAGGCGCGCTCCTTTTCC
>JBDSKP010000164.1:0-4465 GCA_039916925.1 Duganella sp. | reverse complement strand
CGAACAGCGGAATATCGCGCAGCGACGCCGCCACCATTTTGGCGTGGTTTTCGCTGGCGACGCGGTTGGCGATCACGCCGGCCATGTCGACCGGGCCGTAGTCGCGCAGGCCGTGGACCAGCGCGCCGGCCGTTTGCGCCATCGAGGAGGCATCGATCACCGCCATCACCGGCACGCCGAACTCGCGCGCCAGGTCGGCGGACGAGGGCGTGCCGTCGTACAGGCCCATGACGCCTTCGATCAGGATCACATCCGCCTCGGCGGCCGCTTGCGCCAGCTGGCCGCGGCACTGCTCGGGGCCGACCATCCACAGATCGAGCGTGCGCACCGGCGCGCCGCTGGCGCGCTCCAGCAGCATCGGGTCGATGAAATCCGGGCCGCATTTAAATACGCGCACGCGCTTGCCCGCTCGGACCAGTTTGCGCGCCAGCGCGGCTGTCACCGTGGTTTTGCCCTGGCCCGAGGCCACGGCGGCGATCAGCAGCGCCTTAACTGTCGCCATCGTCGCCATTACCACTCGGTCCCGAGTTGCGCGCCGATGCCGGCCTTGAAGGCGTGCTTGACGACTTCCATCTCGGTCACGGTGTCGGCGATGGCGATCAGTTCCGGCGGCGCGCCGCGTCCTGTGATGACGACGTGCTGCATCGGCGGGCGCGCCAGCAGATCGTTGATCACCATTTCCACGTCCAGGTAGCGGTACTTCAGCGCGATATTGAGCTCGTCGAACACTACCAGGCCGATGGCGGGATCGGCCAGGAACTTCTTCGCCTGTTCCCACGCCAGCAGCGCTTTTTCGGTGTCGCGCTCGCGGTTTTGCGTCTCCCACGTGTAGCCTTCGCCCATTGTGTGGAAGCTCACCTCGTCCGGGAAGCGGCGCAGGAAGTGCTCTTCGCCGGTCTGCATCGCGCCTTTGATGAACTGCACCACGCCGACCTTCATGCCGTGGCCGAGGGCGCGGATCACCATGCCGAAACCGCTCGAGCTTTTGCCCTTGCCGTTGCCGGTGTTGACGATGATGACGCCGATCTGTTTGTCGGCGGCGGCGATTTGCGCGTCGATGATCGCCTTTTTGCGTTCCATGCGCACACGATGGCGCTCGTTCAGCGCCGCTGTTTCGGCCGTGATGTCTTTGTTTTGGTCGGTCATTCGTTGTCCTCGGTGGGGATGAAGATGCTGCGTTTGCCGTGCTGGACGACGTCGATCGGGTGGCCCAGGTAATCGCTCAGGATATCGGCCCGCATCACGTCGGCGGTGGCGCCGGCCAGCCAGCGGCCGTCGCCCATCAACAGCAGCGCGTGGGTGGAGACGCCGTGCGCCAGGGTCAGGTCATGGCCGATCATGACGGCGGTCTTGCCCTGGTCGCGGCACAACCGCGACAGCACCTTCATGACGCCGACCTGGTGCGCCAGATCGAGCGCGTTGGCCGGCTCGTCGAGCAACAGCAGCGGCGTGTCCTGCGCCAGCATGGCGGCGATGGCCACGCGCTGGCGCTCGCCGCCGGAGAGTGTGCGCACGTCGCGCGCGGCCAGGTCGGCCACCTCCATCGCCTCCAGCGACTTCATGGCGATGGCCTGGTCCTCGCCGCCCTCCCAATAGCGGTTGTCGTGATAAGGGTGGCGCGCCGAGAGCACGGTTTCGATCACCGTGTAGGCGAAGGCATCGCTGCGGCTCTGCGCCAGGAAGGCGCGCTGGCGCGCCAGTTCGGCCAGAGGCCAGTCTTTCAGCGGGCGTCCGCCGATGGCCACGTGGCCGCCGTCCGGCGCGCGCAGGCCGGCCAGGGCGCGCAGCAAGGTGCTCTTGCCCGCGCCGTTGCGACCGATGACGCTCCAGCATTCGCCGTCCTGGACAAGCCAGTTCAGGTCCGCGATCAGCTGGCGCTGGCCGATTTTCAGGGAGAGGTGGTGGGTGCTGATCATATTATTTGCGCAGCCGATGTAGCTGGTACAGGAATACCGGCGCGCCGATCAAGGCCGTGACCACGCCCACCGGCAACTGCTGTGGCGCGATGACGGTGCGGGCCAGCGTATCGGCCAGCAGCAGGTAGCTGCCACCGGCCAGCGTGGCCGCCGGTATCAGCAGCCGGTGGTCTGGACCGACGGCGAAGCGGCAGGCGTGCGGCACGATCAGGCCGACGAAGCCGATGCTGCCGGCGCTGGTCACCGCGCTCGCGGTCAGCAGGCCGGAGGTGAAGAACAGGCCTTTGCGCAGCGCGCCGACGCGGATGCCCAGGGTGGCGGCGGCTTCGGCGTGCAGCGCCATCACGTTCATGGCGCGCGCGTTGCGCAGCGCGAAGGCCAGCGCAACGGCCAGCACCACCCACGGCATCCAGCGCAGCGGGGCGCCGGACAGGTCGCCGATCATCCAGAAAATCATGGTGCGCAGGCGGCTTTCCGGTGCTATCGACAGCATCAGGGTGACCAGCGCCATGCAGGCCGCCGACAGTATTACGCCGGTCAGCAGCAGCAGGGCGGTGCCGCCTTCGGCCGCGCCGCCGCCGCGCAGGTCGCGCCGCGCCAACATGTAGAGCATCATCGAGACCGCGACCGCGCCGGCGAAGGCGGCGACATCGACCATCCAGGCGGCGCACATGAACATCAGCGCGGCCAGCGCGCCGACCGAGGCGCCGGAGGAGATGCCCAGCACATAGGGATCGGCCAGAGGGTTGCGCAACAGCGCCTGCATCATCACGCCGGCGAGCGACAGCGCGGCGCCGGTGACGAAGGCGGTGATGGCGCGGCTCAGGCGCAGATCGAGCAGGGTGGCGGACAAGGTCGTGGCCTGGCCGTGCAGCAGATCGTTGAGCGCCGCAGGGATATCGGAGAGGGGAACAGCGACCGAACCGGTCATGCCCGAGAAAACCAGGCTGGCAAACGCGAACAGGGCCAGGCCGGTCAGGGTGACGGCGGCGCGCTGCTGCAGATTGCGTGAGAAAGAATGCATGCACTACTTTCAGAGAGTGGGAAGCACTGGCAGATTACAGTATTACAAGCTTAAATAAGACTTATGAATAAGACCGGCACGGGAGACACGTAGGGCGGATTAGCGGGAACCGCGTAATCCGCCATCTGTGAGCCGTTGGCGGAGCTTGGCGGATTACGCTGCGCTAATCCGCCCTACGTGTTTCCATGGTCTTCAGTCGTCCCGCTATCCAATCTATTTATAACCGTAGCGGATACCCGCGAACACGTTGGAACCCGGCGTGGCATAGTTACGCGCCAGATCGTAGCGCTTGTCGCCGATGTTGTTCCAGCGGACCAGCGCCGACCAGTCGCGCGCGAAGGCGTAGGTCGCGTACAGGTTCACCAGCCCGTAGCCGCCCAGGCGATTGCCGTTGGCCGCGTCGTCATAGCGGTCGCCCGATACTTCCAGCTCCGCGCCGGCCTTGAGCGCGCCGACACCATAATCGGCGGTCACGTTGCCATGCTTTTTGGAGCGGCGCATCAGGCGCTTGCCGGTGGTTTCATCCTTCGGGTCCTGCAGATCGAGGTTGGCGGCGAGATTGATGCCGGCCAGCCTGGTGGCGGCCGACAGCGTGATCCCCTCCAGCGTCGCGCGGTTGACGTTGTAGGCGCAGCCGCCTGGATAATCGGCGCTACCGAACGGACATGGATTGAGGTTGACGAGCATGTCCGTCAGGCGGTTGCGGTAGTAGCCGGCGCTCAGCGCGTTGACGCCGTCGTCGTAGCGCAGGCCGATTTCGGCGTTGCGTCCTTTTTCCGGCTTGTTGGCAGGATTGCCGTAGGCGGGGAAGTACAATTCGTTGTAGGTCGGCGCGCGGAAGCTGGTGCCGTAGCTGGCGGTGGCGCGCAGCGCCTGCGTGAAGTTGTACCCGTAGCCCAGCGAACCGGTGTTCTGCGAGCCGTAAATCGTGTTGTCGCGGCGGACGCTCGCGTTCAGCAAATTGGCGCCACGACGGGCGTTGTAGGAAGCGGCGTAGGAGTTTGTGGTGCGCTCCGGATTGTGCAGATCGAAGCCATTGGTTTGCACCTTTTCCTTGCGGTGTTCGTACAGCAGTTGCAGCATGTCGGCGCCGATGCGCACGTCGTTTTGCCAGGTGATGAAGCTTTGCCTGGTGTTGACGCGCGCGTAACCGCTGGCGCTGGCGGAGGTGTAGTTTTCGCCCTTGTCTTTGGTCTGCGAGTATTGCAGAAGGCTGTCCCAGACCGGCAGCGGTTGCGCCTTGGCGTAGACGCTGGCGGTGTCGATGACATTTTTGCTGCGGACGTCGTAGGTGCCGGCTTTCGCGCTGTCGTATTGCGAATCGAGCTTGCTATGCATAAAAAGCGCACCGGCCTCGTAGCCCCTGGCCAGTTGCAGGCTGAATTGACCGGAGACGTTTTCCTTGTCGTAGCCGTCGTCGTCCGGATTGTACGAGGACAGGCCCGGACGGGCGGTCGAGAAGCCGTCCGATTTTTCCTTGCCGGCGCTGACAGCGTAGCCGAAGCTGTGCTCACCGCCGGTGGCG